>SXYY01000081.1 GCA_005788145.1 Bacteroidota bacterium | reverse complement strand
TGACCAGCCGAGAGCGAATCCCAGTTCTTTAAAAGCTTGTATCCGCCCGCCGCCCCCAATGTGGGTAGGGCCAATAAGAATGAAAACTCAGTCGCTGCATGTCGGCTTAATTTGCCTTGCAATCCACCGGCGATGGTGGCGGCGGAGCGACTAACACCAGGTATCATTGCCAAGCACTGAAACAAACCTATTTTGATACAGTCAATGGGTTTGAGATCTTCGATTTCTTTGTTTCCAGGAGGGAAAAGTTGTTCGATTCTAAGTAGTACGAAACCGAAAACAATGAGCATAATTCCAGGAATCCATGGTGCTTTGAGCATCTGTTCTAGTAGGTCATCGAAAAGAAACCCCAAAGCTGCCGCCGGAATAAAGCCCATCAACAATATGGGGTATAATTTCCAAGCAGCGGCGCTAAAAAACTTCTTCCAATACAAGGTGAGAACGCTCACTATCGCGCCGAATTGAATGGCAATGAGGTAGGTTTCGTGTTCGTTCGGACCCATGCCGAGCCACTCGCGGGTGAGCATGAGATGACCAGTGCTGCTCACAGGAAGAAATTCCGTGAGACCCTCAACCACGCTGAGAATCAAATTCTCAATCCAAGTCATGGATTAGGCAGATTTTTTCTTGTAGAAAATGGCAACGATTCCAAGTAAGAATCCCAAAAACACCACGATGGGTGCCACGGTTAATTTCGTGCTGTTGTATATGTCTTCTGTGCCCGACATCAAAGCGAATCCAATCACCAACACCAAAATTGAAACCCCGGTGAGGATATAGTTCATTGGGCCAAACAACATGGGTTGGGCTTTTGATTCGGTTTTTGTTGTTTTATTTTTTAACGCACTCATGATTCTTAGTATAGGTTCTCAATTTTGGTTCTTAAGTAGCGGCGGGTACTCAACCAACTCCCGAAAGATGCCAAAATTAATCCAAATATCGACACGGAAATACAAATAATCAACAATTCATTCATGGCGATGTGTTTGGTGAAATCCTGAATAATGGCAAAATCTTCGAAAATGTTGGGCAACCCATAAAAAACCGTCAACAATAGTCCCATCGCAATGGGTATCGCGATGAGCGAATGGCGCACAAAATTGAGTACGTATGGCTTCACGATAAATGTATTGGTTGCGCCCACCAGTTGCATACTTTTAATGAGGAAGCGGTTGGCGAAAATGCTCAGTCGGGTTGCACTTTGAATCAATGCGATGGCGATTAAAATTGCAATTACCGATGCAGCACCAAAAATCAACTGCAATCGCTGCACATTCGCCGTCATGTTTTCCACCCAATTTCGCTGGTAAATGACATCCTCAATCAAAGGAAGTGTACGCAAATGCTTGGATTCTTTGTCAATAAATGCAATGTTGGCATACTCCGCTTTTGGGTAAATTTCCAAACTCAAAGGCAAGGCGATGTTCTCTGCAAAAGCGAGAATTTCTCCATCGTATTTGTCGCCCATCTCTTTCAATCCCTCTTCCGGTGTGATGTATTTGGTGCTCTTAACCCAAGGTTCTTGTTGCAATCTTTTTTCAGTTGCCTTGACTTGTGCTGGGGTAGTGCCATCCAAAAAGTAAAGATCGATACTTGAACTTTCCATGAGGTGTTTGCTCAAGCCTTGAAACCCAATCAAAGAAAATCCGAGCAAGCCCAACATGAACATAACCGCTGAAAGCGATATGATTGAAGGCCAAGCACTGGGTTTTCTTCGGGTATTTGTCATTTTGTGGTGAGTTGCGAAGATGCAACGATTTTTGAAGTCTTCAAAACCAAAGTTATCCGCATTGATGGATTCTTGGCTTGTTTAGCGATCATTTGAATGGTACTGGATTGGCAAATATGAGGATCATTTTGGGTGTGTGTCCAATTTTTAGGAAAATACCCAAGCATGATGGCAACATTATCGTTGTATTAGTTGTCTTAAGATTGTAAATTTGGCAATTAATTTGATAATTAATTTAGCAATTAATTTGGTAATGCTCAGAAAGCTGCTGCTCTTATTGTGTTTGAATGCGTGTTGCGCAGTGTCGGTTTATGGTGCGGAGCCAACGACGCCAGCGTCGAATTTGGCGGCAGGTACAATCACTTGCAAAACAGTCCAATTAACTTGGACATCAGGCAATGGCACTTGGCGTATTGTTTTAATGAAAGAGGCGAGTGCGGTCAATGCAACGCCCACAGACAATTCTTCGTATTTAAGCAATGGTGCATTTGGAACGGGACAAGAAATTGGCACCGGGAACTTTGTTGTGTTTAACAATATCACGAATAACTGCACGGTCACCGGACTTAAGCCCAATACGCAATATTATGTAACCGTATTTGAGCATGATGGTGCGGGCCCTGATTACCTCACCTCCAAATCAGCAACGGTAAGTTTCAAAACAAACAACCTTGTCATGGGCTTCAGCTACAAAGGCACCCAGGATAGTTGTGAGAAATCAAACAAGATCACTTTCACCAATACCAGTACCGCCACTTTTGGATGGATCAAGTACACTTGGATTTTTGGTGATGGAACCCAAGATACGGGCGTCAACATTACCCATACCTACAACAAGGGTGGTAACTTCACAGTCAATTTGGTGGCATCACCTGCATTGGGATGTGCGGATGTTGTAACATCGGCGAAGTCTATCTTTATTGTGCCTCGTCCTGTGAGCAAACCTTTTGAAAAAAATGCGGACACTGTGCAGTGTTTTGAGGGACATGTCTTCAAACTCGACGACAATACCCAGCTGGCAAAAATCCCCAAATGTGCATACATACGTACATGGTATTTTGCGGATGATGATAGTGCCACGATTCCCAATCCGAGTAAGTCTTATGCCAAGCCAGGCAAATATCGCATCCATTACAAGAGTGAAACGCTGTATGATAACCTTCCAACTGGTTGTACAGACACTGCGAACATGTGGGTGAGGGTTGTGCCAAGTCCTTCAAGTGGAATTTCAATCAACGATAGCATCCAATGTTTGGCGGGTAATAAGTTTGATTTTGACAACAAATTCCCAGGCCTTGTTTCATTCCGTTGGGATTTGGGAGGAGGTATAACCGGTACTTCAAAAACAATCTCACGGAGTTTTGCAGCGGTGGGAGATTATCCAATTATTCACGAGGCCACGAGTGTGGACGGCTGCTCGGGTATTGATACGGTGATTGTCAAGGTCAAGCCAAATGTCAATCCCGCATTTTCAGGACTGCCAGCAACGGCATGTCAAGGCGGACCAGCAATTACATTGACACCAACAACGGCAGGTGGCGTTTTTTACGGTCAAACGTTTTCGGGTAATTCATTCCAGCCATCTTCAACAGGGATGGTAAAAATCAAATACGTCATTGCCGATCAGTATTGTCCCGATAGTTCTACACAAACCTTTACCGTCCAGCCCAAACCTACTTTGAACTTGGGTAAGGATACTACTTTGTGTGATGGTGCAACATTAGACTTGACCATTACCATCCCAGGTACAGTTTTGTGGAACGACGGTTCATCGGCCAATGTGAAAACGGTTTCTACAGTTGGTACTTATGGTGCAGTTGTAAACAACAGCGGATGTATCGCCTCAGATTCAATCAACATTAGGGTTAATACGGCACCAATGGTAACATTGCCCATGGATACCATTTTGTGTCAGGGTTCTATTGTGAAATTGGTGGCGCCATATATGCCCAATACCAATATTCTGTGGAGCACCGGGTCAACAGATACTGTGATTTATGTGAATACAGCGGGTACTTACACAGTAACAGTGACCAATGCTTGTGGCAGTGCATCAGACGATGTGGTTGTGAATTTGATTCCTGGTGATTGCGATTTGTTTATTCCCACAGCTTTCACACCCAACGGCGATGGCAGAAACGAAACCTTCAAGATCTTCGGTCGTGGTGCCAATCCAACCATGTTCCGAATTTATAACCGTTGGGGTGAGAAGATTTTTGATAGTGAAACAGACGGCACCTATGAATGGGATGGTTATTTCCAAGGTGTTTTGTGCCAAGAGGGTCTGTATAACTACATCTATCGCTATGAATTGAAGACGGGAGATCGCGTTCGTCGCAAGACCATTTCTGGTAACGTGTTGTTGATGCGTTAGAAAGTGGGTAAGTAGTGTTAAAAACTCTCTAAAAGTTATTTTATCCTCCGCGTTGGGTGTTGTAATTTTGTGCGACATGGTACATCAACCCGCCACCGTAGAACAAGCCAAACAACTGGGTCTGTTGGAAGAAGAATTTCACAAAATCTGCGACATCCTTGGTCGCCAACCCAATTTTACTGAGATCTCTGTTTACTCCGTGATGTGGAGTGAACACTGTAGTTATAAGAACTCCATCGTTTGGTTAAAGACATTGCCCAAATCGGGTTCGAAAATGTTGGCTGAAGCGGGTGAGGAAAATGCTGGTTTGGTTGATATCGGTGATGGATTGGCTTGCTGTTTCAAGATTGAAAGTCATAATCACCCCAGTGCCATCGAGCCATACCAAGGTGCTGCGACTGGCGTTGGTGGAATCAACAGGGATATTTTCTCCATGGGCGCAAGACCCATCGCGCAGTTGAATTCGCTTCGCTTTGGAAACATCGCCACGGACCGTACGCAATGGTTGGTGAAAGGTGTTGTAAAAGGCATTGGTGATTATGGTAACGCTTTTGGTATTCCTACTGTGGGTGGTGAAGTATATTTCGACGATTGCTACGAACAAAACAACCTGGTGAACGCCATGAGTGTGGGTATTGTGGGCGTGGGTAAGAGTATATCTGCCGGTGCAGGTCCTGCGGGAAACCCCGTTTACATCTTTGGCTCAGCCACGGGAAAAGACGGTATCCATGGTGCTGCCTTTGCATCCAAAGACATGAGTGAAGACAGCATCTCTGATTTGCCATCGGTGCAAGTGGGTGATCCTTTCTGGGAGAAGTTGATTCTAGAGGCCAGCATGGAAATCATCGAGACGGGTGCCGTGGTGGGTATGCAAGACATGGGTGCTGCCGGTATTACTTGCTCAACCAGTGAAATGAGTGCAAAAACCAATGTGGGAATGGATGTGTGGTTGGATAAAGTGCCGATGCGTCAGCCCGACATGAAAGGTTGGGAATTGTTGCTTAGCGAAAGCCAGGAGCGCATGTTGGTGATCATTGAAAAGGGACGTGAGAGAGAAGTTGAGACCATTTTGGAGAAGTGGGATTTGACCTATGCCCACATCGGGATGGTAACGGATACTGAGCGCGTTCGCTATTTCATGGGCGATGTGCTTGAGGCCGATATTCCTGCACAGTCATTGGTTTTGGGAGGTGGAGCCCCTGTTTATAAGAGAACTTGGAAAGATCCGGAGTACCTGAAAGAAATTGCTGCGTTCAATTTGGATGCGGTGGCCGATGTAACCATGGACGAAGCCAGAGCGGCTGCGTTGCGTTTGTGCAATGAGCCCAATATCGCCAGCAAACGCTGGATCTATGAGCAGTACGATTCAATGGTGGGAACCATCAACGAATCTACCAACCTGCCATCGGATGCCGCCATTGTGAAAATTGTGGGTTCGAACAAGAGTTTGGCGCTGACAGTGGATTGTAACAGTCGTTATGTGTATGCTGATCCCAACAAGGGTACGCAAATCGCGGTGTCTGAAGCAGCGAGAAACATCCGTTGCAGTGGCGGTGTGCCAACGGCCATCACCAACTGTTTGAATTTTGGAAATCCCTATAATGAGGAAGTTTATTATCAGTTCAAAAACGCCATTGAAGGCATGGGAGAGGCTTGTAGAAAGTTCGATACCCCTGTTACCGGCGGAAACGTGAGTTTTTATAACCAAAGCACCAACGGACAGGCAGTTTATCCTACGCCAACCATCGGAATGGTAGGAATCATTGAAGACCCTGCGCACAGAATGAGCATTCCTTTCAAGGCCGCCGGAGATGCGATTGTTTTGTTGGGCGCTACGCGCAACGATTTGGGCAGTTCTCAGTATATCGCCAAAGTGAAAGGTGTGTCTCAAAGTCCTTGTCCATCCTTCGATTTGGACGAAGAATTTGCACTGCACCAATTGCTTGAGACATTGTCTAAAGAACAAGCGGTTTCATCGGCGCACGATGTGAGCGAAGGCGGTTTGTTTATCGCTTGCTTTGAAAGCGCGATGGCAGGTAAAATGGGGTTTGATTTGTGCACAGAGCGCGGTTTGCGTTTGGATGCCGGTTTGTTCGGCGAAAGTCAGAGCAGGGTGGTGGTATCAGTGGCACAGTCGGGCATGGATCGCTTGATGAAATTGGCCGCCGCAGCGGGTGTTACGGCAACCCATGTGGGTACGGTACTCGGTGAGGAAGACGTGATTATCAACGGAGAATCATGGGGTGGTATGTCGGCGTTTGCCCAACCGTATGATTCAGTGATTGCCTCTTACATGAATTAATTTATTTAGGCCATGACAACCTTTAGCTATTGGGAGCAACAGTGCTTGGATAGCGTGGATTGGCTTGTGATTGGGGCTGGGTTGGTTGGATTGCAATCGGCCCGGAGGCTGAAAGAAACCTATCCGCATCAGCGGGTTGTGGTGGTGGATGTCCACGCAATGGGTGGCGCTGCAAGTTTGCGCAATGCTGGATTTGTTTGTTTTGGCAGTGCGGGGGAGATGTTGGATGAGATTCATCGCACCTCGGAGTCTGAAGCTTTAATGCTGTACGATAAGCGTTTTCAGGGCATTCAGCGGTTGATGAATCGGTATGGGGCGGAGCGATTGGGCTTTGAGGCCACGGGCGGAATGGAAGTGTTTGCAGGGGATGAAGCGGAGGATGCCGAACGCGTGTTGGGGTCTTTGGGCTACCTGAATGAATTGTTGAAATCGATTCAAGGCGATGGGGCATTTGCAGCTTGCGAAACATCGCAATTGGGCATGGATGTTTACGCAAAGGGAGTTATGGCGGCGGCGGAAGGGGGTATTCAAACGCATTTGTTGTATCGTGCGGTGCGGATGGATGCGGTGGCTGCAGGGGTGGAAATTTACGAAGGCATGCGCGTGATGGATTGGTCGGAGCATGTCCATGGGGTGCATGTTCGCATGGAAAATGGACAGGTTATTCGGTCGGGGCGATTGCTGCTCTGCACCAATGGATTCACCAAAAATTTGATGCCGGAGGTTTCTGTGGCGCCCGCGAGGGGACAAGTATTTGTGACTGAGGCATTGGGGGAATTGCCGTTTAAGGGGATTTTTCATGCCGATAAGGGATATATTTATTTTCGGTCGTTGGGCGATCGCGTGTTGATCGGTGGTGCGCGGAATTTGGATTTTCAGGGCGAGGAGACGATGGATATGCAGGTAACATCGGTGTTTGAGGATTACTTGAAACGGTATGTAGAATCTGTGGTTTTGCCAGGGAAAAAGGTGAGATTCGAGTATGGGTGGTCGGGCATTATGGGGATGGACAACAACCGAAATCCCATCATTGGTTGGCACAGCGATCGGGTGTGTTTGGCAGTGCGAATGGGTGGAATGGGTGTAGCGTTGAGTTCTTGGGTGGCCGAGGAAGTTGTGAGGGTCGTAAGGGGTGATGAGGGAATTTGATTTCTTTGTTATTGATTTGAAATATTATGGCCATTGACAACCACGAAATTGTAAAGGCGTTGCAGTTGTATGCCAGCTTGGCGGAGTTGCACGAGGAGAATCCGTTTAAGTATAAGGCGTTTGCCTCAGGGGCTTTTAATTTGCGAAAAATCAAAGAACCATTAGGTGATTTGCAAGAATCGCAATTGTTGCAGATTCCGGGGGTGGGAAAATCGGTGGCAAAAGCCATTGTGGAATACGCGGAAACACGTCGGTTTGCAGCATTGGAGGTATTGTTGTCGGTTACACCCAGTGGTTTGATTGCGATGTTGGGCGTTAAGGGGCTGGGTCCGAAAAAGGTTCGGTTGATTTGGCAGGATTTGGGGATTGATACGGTGGAGGAGTTGTTTGATGCTTGTCGACAGAATCGCTTGGTGGAGGTGAGTGGGTTTGGGTATAAGACGCAGCAGTCGATTTTGGATGCCATTTCGTTCTCATTTGCGGCTCGCGGCAAGTTTCATTTGGCAAGGGTGATGCCTTATGCTGAGGCGTTTGTGGGGGCATTGGAAAAGGTTTTGGGCGATGAGAAACATGCATTCACGGGGGAATATTATCGCAGGAGCGATGTGATAGAACGGTTGTCGTTACTGACCACGGCCATGGAATTCAGTGGAATGAGTGAAGGTGAGTGGGCAGAGGTCGCCGCCGAAGGCGGCGAGGATTTGCAGGCCTGGCATTATCATGAGTCTTCCGGTTTGTGGAAACACGAGCAGGGGTTTGTGATGGATATACAAGTGGTGGCGTTTGCCGATTTCGAACGGGAGTTGTTTGAGTTGGGCGCGGCGGACGGGCACCTAGAAAAGATGAATTATCAGTCCGCAGACTGGCAGGGGAACGAGCGTGATTCCTATGCGGCCAAAGGATTGCCTTTTGTGGTGCCCGGCCGCCGTGAAGGACATCGCGAATTTGATCGCCCCGTTGCAGAATCTGATTTGATCCAATTTGCCGACCTAAAAGGTGTACTGCACAACCACACTACCTACTCGGATGGCTTGAATTCCGTGGAAGAGATGGCCTTGTATGCGATGGAAATGGGCATGGAATACTTGGGCATTTGCGATCACTCAAAAACAGCAGGATATGCACGCGGATTGCAAGTAGACCGTGTATTGCAGCAGTTTGAAGAGATCGATGCCCTCAACCAGCAGCTCTGGCCATTTAAAATTTTCAAAGGCATCGAAAGCGATATTCTAAGCAATGGAGATTTGGACTATGAGCCCGAATTGCTGTCGCAATTTGATCTGGTTGTTGCCTCGGTTCACAGCAATCTTGGAATGACAGAAGAAAAAGCCATGCAGCGACTGTTGGCCGCCATAGAAAATCCGTATACCACCATTTTGGGACATCCTACCGGCAGATTGTTGCTGATGCGCGAAGGATATCCCCTTGATCACCACAAGATCATCGATGCTTGTGCTGCCAATGGCGTGGCGATTGAGTTGAATGCGAATCCTTACCGACTGGACATCGATTGGCGTTACATCGATTATGCCATGGAAAAAGGGGTGATGGTTTCGGTGAACCCAGATGCACATGAAAAAATGGGGTACTGGGATATGCAATTTGGTGTACTGAGCGGACAAAAAGGTGGACTTCAGAAATCGCTCACCCTCAATGCGTTGAATTTGCTCGAGTTTGAGAACTATCTTGCGAAACGGAAAAAATGATGTCGCTGTGTGGGCGAATTGCAACATGAAGAAAATCTTGGTCATCCGTTTGAGCAGTATTGGCGATGTGGTTTTGACTGCGCCAATTTTACGTGCGATGCGCTTGCAAGCCGGGGTTGAAGTGCACTTGCTAACGAAGCCCGAAATGGGTGATTTGTTGCATGGTGGGGATGCGGTTGACAAATTTTATACATGGGGCGAACCAGGGCTTTGGAAGCAATTGAAAGCAGAGAAATACGATGGGTTTTTGGATTTGCACAGGAACTGGCGATCTCTTGGTGTGCTTTGGCAACTTTTATATCTCAATGTTCAAAACGCTTACAGTTTGCATTGGCCCGTCGCCCATTATAAAAAGAAGCGATTTCAGCGTTGGTTGTTCGTCAAGACAAAATCACCCCAATTTCATGTTTCCCATGTGCAAGAGCGATACTTGGCGGCCGCCAATGCATTGATTCAAACCTTCAACAATCACGACAAGTCCAATAAAAAAATTCCACGGATTGCATTGGACGATTTTGCTGGTGGACTGCCTACGGTCAAAAAATTACATTTCTCTGAGGACAGGGATTCTCCTACCCACAGTAAAACGCTTGATTTGGAACTGGACGATGGGTTTGGCGTGGCTATTTTGGGTGGTACGTATTCAACCAAGAAAATACCTGAGAGCGTGTGGCAAAAAGTGTTTTTGAGCGATGCGAGAAAGTGGGTGTTGATCGGTGGAGAAAATGAAAAATCGCTGGCTGATTTGCTCGTAGAACAATTTGGTAATCAGCTAATTGATCGGGTGGGGGTATTTGATTTGCCTGCCTCTGCCCAATGTATCGCCCAATCAGATATCGTCGTTGGTGGGGATACAGGCTTTAGTCATGTTGCAGCGGCCTATGGAAAGCCTTCGCTAGTAATTTGGGGCAATACGCATCCCGGATTGGGTTTTGCAGCGGGCAAAAACAATCAAAATGTAGGGCATTTGTTGCCCCAAAATTTATCGTGTCATCCCTGTACCAAATTGGGGTTTGATGGGTGTCCCAAAGGACATTTTCGCTGTATGAACGATTATTCCGCAGCAGAAATCCAATTATTGTTGCAAAAATTGCAAGCCATCTCATAGGAAGATAGTTAACTGTTATTTTTTCCTTATTTTCGCGGTTCTTATTTTTGCATAGTTATAGATAGTGATGAAAACCAATAAAACCATCGTAGGATTTTCGATTGTACTGGCACTTGCCTGTTTATTCCAATTGTCGTTTACTTGGAAAGCCCAAGGGTTCGAAAAAGAAGCCAAGGCGTTTGCTGCCAAAGTTGCCGATAAAGGTGGTGACTCCAAGGAGGCCTATCGCCGTTACATCGACAGCCTCGGTAACGAAGAAATTTATAGTGTAGGCTTGGCCGGCTATACCTATTTCGAGTGCAAACAGCGTGAAGTGAACCTTGGTTTGGATTTGCGTGGTGGTATGAACGTAATCTTGGAAGTAGACAAAGGTGCGGTAGTACGCGTGTTGTCGAACGACACCAAAGACAAAGATTTGGCCCGTGCGATTGAGCAAGCGAATGCAGATGTTCGTGACAAAGGGTCTGATTTTGTTGATGCTTTCGTGGCAAACTTTAAAAAGAATAACCCCAACCGCAATTTGGCCAACTTGTTCATCAAAGGAAACAAAAGTGCGATTCAGTCCAACAGCAGTGAAGCGGAAGTAGTAAACTTCTTGAGAACTGAAACCAGCAGTGCTGTGGATCGTGTATATGAAGTGGTTGAAAAACGTATCAACCAATCAAATGTAACCCAGCCTACAATCCAAAAAATCGATGGAGGTCGTATCAGTGTTGAATTGCCTGGTGTCGACAACCCCCGTCGTATGGAAGAGTTGGTTGAGAAGAGTGCGAAATTGGAGTTCTATGAGGTGTATGGCAACGATGGCCAGCGCAGAGACGGAACCCGCATATTGAATGCATTGTATAAAGCGAGCAAAATGGCTCCTTTGGCTCCCAAAGCTGATGCGGTCGATACTGCGTCAACAGATTCAACAGCTTTCGTTGCCGCAACGACTCCTTCACCCGCCGCAGTGACACCTGCTACCCCAGCCGACGTTCCAGTTGCTGTAGACAGTCCAAAAGTAGCGAGCACTGATACCAAAGACAAAAAGGAGAAAAAGGACGAAGCCAACGGCAGTCCTTTGGCCAAAATTTTGCGTTCATTCGGCAATGACGGACCGGGTTCGGCAGTTGCTGTAGTGAAGAAAGCAGATCGCGCAATGTTGACCAAAATGTTGGAAGACGAGCGTTTTGTAGCGGTTTTGCGTTTGGAGAGTGCAAAAGTTGCTTTCAGTGCAAAACCCCGTGACTACGAGGCCGATGGCAAGGAAGCTGTGAATTCAGACGAGTATTTCGTATACTTTTTGAAATTGGATCGCGATGGGAATGCGGCATTGTCTGCTGAAGAGGAGAACATCATTTCTGATGCCCGCGTGAATACCTCATCTACTGGTGAATTGGAAGTTTCCATGGAGATGACTGCCAAAGCAGGAACTCAGTGGGCCCAAGTAACAGGACGTAACATCGGCAAATACATCGCTGTGGTTTTGGATGATCGGGTTTATTCAGCGCCTGTGGTTAACCAAAAGATTAGCGGTGGTAACAGTCAGATTACCGGAAACTTTGACATCCGTGAAGCCAATGATTTGGCCAACGTGTTGAAAGCGGGTAAACTGCCTGCTCCTGCAAAAATTGTTGCAAGTGAGCAAGTGGGAGCATCTTTGGGACAAGAGTCCATCACAAACGGTTTGAACTCATTGTTGTTCGGTTTTATCGCTACCATTTTGTTCATGATACTCTACTACAGCCGTGCGGGTTGGATGGCGATTGTAGCCGTTTTGGGTAACGTATTCTTGATCATGGGTGTCTTGGCTAGTTTGGGTGCGGCGTTGACCCTGCCCGGTATGGCTGGTATTATCTTAACGGTTGGTATGGCGGTAGATGCCAACGTACTGATCTATGAGCGTATCAAAGATGAATTGGAAAATGGAAAGAGTTTGAAATCTGCGATTGCAGATGGTTTCAAACATGCTTTGAGCGCCATCATCGATTCAAACATTACAACACTATTGGCTGGTTTTATTTTGACTTTCGCCGGTGCGGGTCCAGCTTACGGTTTCGCTGTAATCTTGGTTATCGGTATTTTCAGTTCAATGTTCACAGCGTTGTTTATCACTCGTTTGTTGTTAGACCGTCGTGCCGACAAGGGCTTAGAAATCAAATTTGACGCCCCATGGAACAAGGGCTTCATGAAAAATTCAAACATTGACTTCGTAGCCAATCGTAAAAAATATTACATCGCATCTGCACTTGTAATTGTAGCTGGTTTGGTGGCGTTTATTTCCAAAGGGGGTATCAGTACGGGTATTGATTTCAAGGGTGGTCATGCCTTTGTGATTCAGTTTGATGCGGACAAAAACTACCAGACAGAAGCCATCAAAACAGCTTTGGATAATAATTTGAAAGAGTCTAGCAACGAGGTGAAAACTTTCGGAAGCAAGGGGCAGTTCAGAATAGTAACGACTTACATGATTGATGCAGAAGGACAAGAAGCGAGAGATTCAGTTCGCGCGGATGTGTTGGGGGCTTTGAAAGGTTTTGAAATGACCGGCGAAGATCCAGTTTTGTCAACGTCAAAAGTAGGTGCAGCGATTGCAACCAGTACCCGTGATAAGAGTGCCTTCTTGGTAATTCTTACGGTGGTTGGAATCTTCTTGTATATTGTTTTCCGTTTCCGCAGTGTGGCTTACGGTATGGGTGCGACAATAGCTTTGATTCACGACGTTTTGGTTGTGTTGTCGATGTTTGCCATCTTGGATGGTGTTGTGCCATTTCCAACTGACTTTGACCAACACTTGATTGCTGCATTGTTGACCTTGTTGGGTTATTCAATCAACGATACGGTAATTGTATTTGACCGTATTCGTGAGTTCTTGACAAACAATAAAGGGGAGCGTTCCGATGCCCGATTGATTAATTTGGCGATCAATGATACTTTGTCTCGTACCATCATCACCTCAGCCACAGTGTTTGTGGTTGTGTTGATCCTCTTCTTGTTCGGTGGTGATGCGTTGAAAGGATTCTCATTGGCCTTGTTGATAGGTGTAGTGGTTGGTACTTATTCTTCAATCTGTATTGCAACCCCAATTGTGGTTGATTTTTCATCAAAGAAAAAACAATCGTAATCATCTCACTTCGAACTTTCGAAAAGGCGGAGTGATATTCACTCCGCCTTTTTTGTTATTCCTTGTTCAAACTAAAAACCCCCAAGTATCAAATCACTCAGTAATTGTAAAACCAATCTCTGACTTCATTGATTCATATCTACAATCGACATAATATGTTAAACCAGTCTATCCCACAGCAGCAATTTCAATCCATCGCCGACACTTTTGGTACGCCAGTGTACGTCTATCACGCAGAAACCATTCAGTCTCAGTACAAACGATTGCTCCATGCCTTTCCAAAAGCCAAGGTGAAACTGCATTACGCGTTGAAGGCCCTAAACAATGTGAATATACTCCGATTGCTGAAAGCCGAAGGAGCAGGCTTAGATGCGGTATCTATCCAAGAAGTACAGTTGGGCCTTCGTGCGGGATTTGAGCCACACGAAATCATGTACACCCCAAATTGTGTGGATTTTGCAGAAATACAAGAGGCAGTGACACTGGGGGTGCATATTAACATTGATAACATTGCCATTTTGGAGCATTTCGGTAATGCCTACGGTGACAAGGTTCCATGTTGTATTCGATTGAATCCGCATATTATGGCCGGCGGACATAGTCATATTTCTGTTGGACATATTGATTCAAAGTTTGGCATATCCATTTACCAGCTGAGGCATGTGCTTCGCGTGGTTGAATCGTTGAACATACGCGTGAATGGTTTGCATATGCATACAGGAAGCGATATCTTGGATGCGGATGTCTTTCTACGTGGTGCGGAACTCTTGTTTGATGCCGCTAGAAGTTTTCCTGACCTCGCGTTCATGGATTTTGGTTCAGGTTTTAAAGTGGGTTACAAAAACGACGATATTGTCACGGATATTGAAGAAATAGGTGCGAAGATTTCTGATGCGTTTGACGTTTTTTGTCAAGAATACGGACGTGAACTAGAATTGTGGTTTGAACCGGGCAAATTTGTGGTTTCGGAGTCGGGTTCTCTCCTTGTAAAGGCAAATGTGATTAAGCAGACCACATCCACTGTTTTTGTGGG
>SXYY01000080.1 GCA_005788145.1 Bacteroidota bacterium | reverse complement strand
GTTTTGTTGCTCATGGTTTTTTGGTCGCAAGCCCAGCGGGTAGACCTCCTATCCCCTGTGAGTGTTAAACGATTTTACATGTTTTATTGGGGGCTTTTCTTTCTTGAATACCTGATTCTTCCATTCTTACTCGCTTAAACCCATCATTTCTTTCGATTCTAAGCAAATCGTGGAAAATTAAACCCCTTTTACGATTGGGATACCCTAAATTTGTACAATTTTTGGAAACATGCCAAAGGACCTCTCAATCAAACACGTACTCATCATCGGCAGCGGGCCGATTATCATCGGACAAGCTTGCGAATTCGATTATTCAGGAACCCAAGCAGCCCGCAGTATTCGCGAAGAAGGCATCAAAGTGTCCTTGATCAATAGCAATCCGGCCACCATCATGACCGACAAGATGAATGCTGATCATGTGTATTTACAGCCCCTGACCCCAGAAAGCATCGAAAAAATCTTGCAAGAACAAGACATTGACGCTGTGTTGCCAACCATGGGCGGACAAACAGCCTTGAACTTGGCCAAAGAGTGCGATGAGTTGGGTATTTGGGATAAGTACAATTGTAGAATTATTGGTGTAAATATCGTTGCCATCGACAAAATGGAAGACCGCGAAAAATTCCGCCAATTGATGGTTGAGTTGGGTGTGGGTGTTGCAAAAAGTCAGATTGCCAACAGTTTCCTCGAAGGCAAAGAAATCGCGCAGCGCATTGGCTTCCCATTGGTTATTCGCCCTAGCTATACCTTGGGGGGAACCGGCGGCGCAATCGTATACAAAAAAGAAGAATTTGACCGTGCACTTCAGTACGGCCTTGAATCCAGCCCGGTTCACGAGGTTTTGGTGGAACAAGCCGTTTTGGGGTGGAAAGAATATGAATTTGAATTGTTGCGCGATAGCAAGGACGATATCGCGGTGATCTGTACCATCGAAAACTTTGATCCGATGGGGATTCATACTGGAGATTCCATCACAGTTGCCCCAGCCATGACACTGAGCGATACTGCGTTTCAACGCATGCGCGACATGGCATTTAAAATGATGCGAAGTATGGGTGTTTTTGCTGGTGGATGCAATGTGCAATTCAGCGTAAACCCCGTAGACGAGGAAATCATCGCCATCGAAATAAACCCGCGTGTGAGTCGCAGTTCGGCCTTGGCTTCCAAAGCTACAGGCTATCCCATCGCGAAAATTGCAGCCAAATTGGCCATCGGTTTCTATCTCGATGAACTAAAGAACCCTGTTACAAAAACCACAAGCGCCTTCTTTGAACCCGCTTTGGATTATGTAATCGTTAAAATCCCTCGTTTCAACTTCGATAAATTCCATGGCGCAGATACCCGACTCGGATTCCAAATGAAATCCGTTGGGGAAGTAATGGCTATCGGACGGAGCTTTCAAGAAGCCCTGCAAAAAGCCTGTCAAAGTTTAGAGATCTCCCGTCACGGACTTGGTGCAGACGGAAACAAAGTGAGCCGAAATCTAGAAGAGCTCGTTCACGGCATGGAATACGCCAGCTGGAACCGTGTTTTCCAAGTAAAAGATGCATTGGCTTTGGGAGTTCCCATAAGCAGTGTTCAGAAAATCACCCGCATAGACCGCTGGTTTTTGGAACAGATTGCCGACCTAGTAAAAACCGAAACCGAAATCCGTCGCTACAACACCGAAAATATCCCTGCCTCCTTGCTGAAAATCGCCAAAGAAAAAGGATATAGCGATGAACAAATCGCTTGGTTGATGGGTGGAAACAGCACCGCTGAGCAAGTGTGTGATAAGCGTCTTTCTTTGGGCATCCGTCGTGTATACAAAATGGTTGATACCTGTAGCGCTGAATTTCCTAGCCCAACCAACTATTTCTACTCAACATTCGATGGCGAAAACGAAAGCATCGTCAGCAACAACAAGAAAATTTTTGTGCTCGGTAGTGGTCCAAACCGCATCGGACAGGGGATTGAATTTGACTACAGCTGCGTTCATGGAATCATGGCAGCCAGGGAAGCGGGTTACGAGGCCATCATGATTAACTGCAACCCTGAAACCGTTAGTACCGACTTCGACATGGCCGATAAATTGTATTTCGAGCCTGTTTACTGGGAACATTTGTGGGAATTGATTCAACACGAAAAACCCGAGGGGGTGATTGTTCAGCTAGGCGGACAAACAGCATTGAAATTGGCTGAGAAACTACACGAGAAAGGAATTAAAATTATTGGTACCAGCTATGACGACATGGACATTGCGGAGGATCGTGGTCGTTTTAGCGATATGTTGGCTTCATTAAACATCCCTTACCCCAAATTTGGCGTAGCATTAGATGCAGAAGAGGCGATTACCATCGCGAATCAGGTAGGATATCCCGTATTGGTTCGTCCGAGTTATGTGTTGGGTGGACAAGGAATGGTCATTGTAATCAACGACGAAGACCTAGAAAAAGCGGTGGTTAAGTTACTAGGCGATTTACCGGGTAACCGTGTTTTGATTGATCACTTCTTGGATCGCGCCGAGGAAGCAGAGAGCGATAGTATTTGTGATGGCGAAGATGTTCATATTTTGGGTATGATGGAACACATTGAACCTGCCGGTATTCATTCGGGCGATTCAAGTGCTGTGTTGCCTCCATTCGCGTTGAGCGAGGCTGTTCAAAACCAAATGATTGCGTACACCGAAAAATTGGCCCACGCACTGAATATTCGCGGATTGATGAATATTCAATTTGCCATCAAAGATCAGAAGGTTTATGTGATTGAAGCCAACCCTCGTGCGTCTAGAACTGTACCTTTCATCTGCAAGGCCTATGATTTCCCATATGTAAATATGGCCACCAAAGTAATGTTGGGTGCAAACAAGATCAAGGACTTCACCATTCCTGCTAGACCTGAAGGATTTGCCATTAAGCAACCTGTGTTTAGTTTCAATAAATTCCAGGGTGTAAGCAGAGAATTGGGCCCAGAAATGAAGAGTACGGGCGAGAGTATTTTGTTTATCAAAGACTTAAAAGACCCTGCTTTCCGTGAATTATACAAACAAAAGAGCATGTATTTGAGCTATTGATTGGCTCGATGTAAAAAGAAAACCCCGGTTCAATGAACTGGGGTTTTTTGTAGTGCTCAAACTTGTTTTATTTTATTCGGTCTTCGGTGTTCCACCGTCACCATTGCCCTTGGGGGCTTGATTTTCGGGCTTTGGTCCACGATTTTGTCCTTCCGGTCTTGGTCCACGGTTTTCAGGTCTTGGTCCGCGATTTTCTGGACGATTTGGCGGGTTGCCACCCTATGGGCGGGGACCACGATTTTGCCCTTCTGGGCGAGGGCCACGGTTATCGGGTCTCGGTCCACGATTTTGTCCTTCCGGGCGAGGGCCGCGGTTATCGGGTCTCGGTCCACGATTTTGCCCTTCTGGGCGAGGGCCACGGTTATCGGGTCTCGGTCCACGGTTTTCTGGACGACGGTCATTGCCTCCCTTTCTGCGGTCGTTCGGTCCTCTTCCTTCACGCTTTTCAGGTGCACGCTTCTTCAGGGCAAACTCATCATCTTGCAACAATTCATTGTTACCTATAAAATCATTGTTCTGTTCTTGACCCGCACCATTTACTTTGTCCAATATCGCACTGGCAGGAGCCAAATCCTGCAATGCTGCCGATTGTTTGCCATTGCGATTTTCTTCCATGACTTCATTCACGGTAGCCACTGTTAGGGCCACCCATGTTTGATTGTCGTCATAAGAAAACCACATTAATTTCTTTAAAATGTCGGTTTTTCTTGCGTAAGCCATTCCCATGACTGTATCCAACTTAACCACTTTGGCTTTTGGAAACGCATCAATGGCTTCTACATATTGATCGAGTTCGTAATTCAAACAACACTTCAAACGGCCACACTGTCCGGCCAATTTTTCCATGTTTATGCTCAAATTCTGTACCCGAGCCGCACCGGTATTGACTTGCTTATAATCGGTTAACCAAGTACTACAGCAAAGTTCCCTGCCACATACGCCCGTTCCTCCCAAACGGGAAGCTTCTTCACGGTACGAAATGTGACGCATTTCAATTTTTACTTTGAATTCATCCGCATAGCGCTTGATGAGTTCACGAAAATCGACCCGACTTTCTGCTGTGTAGAAAAAGATGGCTTTGCGACCATCACCTTGTATTTCAATATCCGAAATCTTCATTTGAAGATTCAACGAAAAGGCAATGGTTCTGGCCCGTTCTAAGGTTTGGTCTTCCTTACTTTTTGCTTCAGTTCTTCGTTCGAGGTCTTTTTCTGATGCAACACGCTGAATACTGCGCATTTCTTCTGAATCTTCTCTAACGCGATATTTTTTCAATTGCAATCGAACGATTTCACCGGTAGCAGAAACGGTGCCTATGTCAAAGCCAATACTGCTTTCCACACACACATAATCGCCGGTATATAGTTCTAGGTTGTTGGTATTTCGGAAAAACTCCTTCCTTGACCCTTTAAACCGAACTTCAACCACATTGAAGGGTTTGTCTCCGGCGGGAAGATCCATATCCTTGAACCAGTCGTATACGTTCAATGCATTGCAACCACTGGTACCACAAGTGCCATTGCTTTTACACCCACCGGGTGCGCCGCCTGACTTGGTTCCACAAGATGTACATGCCATTTTTGTTATAGTTAATAATGATGAATCACAAAGTTAATGTTTCCGAAGGTGCTTTCTTAGCCCTCAGATTTACTTTTCCCAAACACCCACAATTTTTGGCCGAGGAAATTAACCATCATACCCACCGCTGTAGCCACCAATACGGCAAAAAGCTTATCAATTTTTACAGCAAACAGTTGTTTAGGTCCAGAAATGCCATTCTTAAACACATCAGCAACTGCATGGTTACTAGGGAACATGAGGTTTAATTGCAATATCCAATCGGGCAGTATTGATAGCATGATTTCATTCGTCAAAACATTGAGGGAACCACTCACCGCATAGAGCAACAAATAATTTCTTAAAACACGCTGATTTCGATCGGTGACCGCATCACCTTTCTTCACGCCCCAGGTCCATAGAGCGTTCAATTTGTAATTGACAGCGGTCGCCACTATTATTCCGAGGGATTTTGCGATGTAACTGGGCAAGAAAATATCCGAACCATAGTAAACCGTCATGTCAACCAAAAAACTCAAACCACCTACAATACCAAACTTGGTGAATGCGATATAAGTTTTTGAGGAAATCACGGTTTTTGAGAAAGTTTCGAAAGGTCAAAGGTAATATCACAGCCCAACTTTACCCCATGATTTCTTTCGTCGTGCCCAATTTCCACATCAAACAATATCGGAAAGCCTTGATTCGCCAAAGCCTCGACAATAATGTCTTTGCATGATTTGCCGAAGGGTATCTGGTTGTCTTTCATGTCGATCATACTTCCCACGATCAATGCTTTTAGATTAGAAAATAAGCCTGCGTTGTTACAAGAGCGAATCATTCGGTCGATGTGATACAAATACTCATCCAGGTCCTCAATTAATAGTACTTTGTTGTTGGTATCTGGCTGAAGTGGTGTGCCAAGAGCGGCATATAAAAGGCTCAAATTGCCGCCCACCAATTCTCCCCGAAATGGCGTTGGGTTGACAACTTGGCTTGCACTCACATTGAGATGCCATTCATTGCCCTTTAAAACGGATGCCAAATCACCGATATTCTGCTCAATCAAAGCATGCTTCAGACCCCATTGCGTGGCTACTGGACCATGAATACTCGCCCAATTGTTTTTTCGCAACCACAAATGAAGGGTGGTCATGTCGCTAAATCCTACAAACCACTTTGGCGATTGCTGTTGAATCCATATATCCGAAGAACCAACAATTGATGAGAGGGCTTCTAGGGTGCGCATCGACCCATATCCGCCGCGGGCAGTAAATATTGCTTTCGCCGTTGGATGTGACAACGCCCAGCACAAATCACTTCCCCTCTGTTGGTCGTTACCGGCAAATTGATCTTGTGTTGCTAACATATTAGGCGCGCATTCCAAATGCCAACCCTGGGATTCCACCCATGTCCTAAAATGTTGAATATCTTCCGTTGAAACGCTACGCGCAGGAGCTATCAATACAACCGTATCGCCCGAACTCAGGTATGGAGGATTCGAGATCAAGGCTTTTTCATGATTAACACTGCCTGTCCAACCGTAGTGGTCATCTCAGCGTTGCGACTATCCTGGAAATATTCAAAAAACGGATATTCACCCGTAATGGTTCCATTTTTCGAAGCATAGGATTTCATCCATTTGTTAAAGGCTTCCCAACTTTTTAAGGTACTTCCAGGCTCCGCATTGACAGTGGCTTTAAAATAATTACCCCCGTCCAAATTTTCTATGACAAATCCATCTGTAAGCGGAGGCATTTTCCCATCTTTTCGTGACTTGACAGGAATACCCACAAACACATCCAAACTGCCTGAAGACGGAAATTCTTTGTAGAGCACAGTGAGACCCCCCTCCATTTTGTACTTATCATTTACGATGCGATTAACAATCAGTTGTGCATTGGTCTTGATTGCATCTTTGACGCCTGAAAGCGGCATTTGTTGCCAAAATCCCAAGAGTTGCGCTGTTTCTCTGTGCATTTCAATCACTACAATACCCGTGTCTGAACCCAACAGACCCGCATCTGCGATGGCTACGTGACCTGAGTCTGATTGGACAGAATTATCGTCGGCAAATGGCTGCTCTTGCTTGTTTCCATTTTGACAAGACGACAAAACACAAAAACCCAAGCCCATCAAACCCAACAATCGCTTTTTTACAAAAATCATCCCTGCAAAATACACGATTTTTTGGGGATTTTGATGTAGGTTTGTATTGTGAAATTCGTTGCCGAGATAGAAATCTTACCCCTCAAAGGATTGTTGGATCCTCAAGGAAAAGCAGTAGCCAACGGGCTGCCCAAAATTGGTATCACCACCGCGTCCAATGTCCGTATTGGTAAGTTCATCACTATGGATTTGGAGGCAGAATCAGCTGATGAGGCCCACAAAATGGCGGAAACTGCCTGCAAAAAATTGCTAGCAAACCTCATCATGGAAGGGTTTAATATCAGGATTGCTGCTCAGTAAACATGATTGTATACAACGTTACATGCAACTTACACCCTCGCATGGCCGAAGAATGGTTGGCTTGGATGAAAGAAGAACACATCCCAGAAGTCATGCAATCGGGATGTTTCACCGAGTGTAAAATTTTAAAATTGCTCACCGAAGCGGAAGACAACGATGGGGTCAATTACGCCATTCAGTACACCGCTCCCAATATGGGTAGTTACCATCAATACCGCGAAGAGTTCGCTCCCGGCCTTCAAGCCAAAACCAAAGCAAAATACGGCGATGATGTTCTGGCCTATCGCAGTTTACTCGAAGTAATTATGTAATCCTATGAGCCAGATAAAGGCGTTGTCGATTGAAGAAGCGCTATCCCATGCTGGCTCCTATGTTTGGGTGGATGTTCGCAGTGAATCCGAATACGCTCGGGCGCACATACCAGGGTCGGTTAATTTTCCATTATTGAACGATGAAGCCCGCGCTGCCGTAGGAACAACCTATAAACAAGAGGGCCGCGAAGCGGCGGTACAATTGGGCCTTCGTTTAATCGGTCCTCATTTTGAAACCTATTATCAGTCTCTTCTTAAACTTTCAAGATCTCACAACAAAAAACTGTTGTTTTATTGTTGGCGCGGAGGATTAAGAAGTCAAATCGCATCCACCCTGGTGCAATGGAGTGGCTTGCCCGTTTCGATAATTCAAGGGGGTTATCGCTCATTTAGAAATTGGGCTTTTACAACCCTTGCCCAACCGAGAAATTACATTGTGATTTCCGGACACACAGGCACTGGTAAAACGGAAATCCTACACTTGCTCAATGCGCAAGGAGAATCCGTTCTTGACTTGGAGGGTTTGGCCAGTCACAAGGGCAGCGCCCTTGGGGGACTGGGACTTCCTCCCCAGCCCAAAAACGAACATTTCGAGAATTTAATCGCCTATACCCTAAGGTCATTCCCCCAAAATCAACCGGTTTTTGTTGAAAATGAAAGTCGTATGATTGGCCAATGTGCCTTGCCCAATGGGCTATGGGAGGGAATGCAATCGGCATGTTTCATCGAAGTGAACATCGATGTTGAAACCCGAATCGGTCGCATATTGGAAGAATATGGCTCTATCCCCGTGGAAAATCTCATCGAACAAACACAAAAATTACGGAAGCGACTGGGCGGACAGCATGAGCAAGCCGCCGTTGAAGCGTTAGAAAATGGAGATTTTCGCAAATGGGTTGAAATCTTGCTTGTCTATTACGACAAGTCATACACCCATTTTTTGGAAAAAAACACCATCCTATCCCAAAAACTAGATTGGGATTGGAACCAAAAAGAATCCTCCTTGTTATCATTGTTAGCCTTATCAAAAAATGGAATTAAAAAATAAAATTGCCGTAGTAACGGGTGCCAACAAAGGCATCGGACATGAATGTGTTCAACAATTATTAGAAAAAGGGGCCATCGTGATTGGCATCTGCAGAAGCGGTTGCAGTCATTCTCACGCCAATTATACTTGCCTTATGGCCGATGTTAGAAATTTGGAGAGTCTCTCAGCGGCATTTCAGCAAGTTCTTGACCTGCATGGTAAAATTGATGTTTTGATCAATAACGCTGGATTGGGTTATTTTGGTCATTGTGACGAACTCCCGATTGAGCAATGGCATGAGATGTTCGACACCAATGTCACGGGCCTATTCTATGCAACACGTTTGGCACTACCATCGATGAAGAAACAGGGTGCCGGACACATCATTAACATCTCGTCCATTGCGGGTTTAGAGGGGTATCAACAAGTGAGCGCATACTGTGCTACCAAATTTGCCGTGCGTGGCTTTAGCGATGCTTTGTACAAGGAAGTTCGTGAGTTCGGCGTTAAGGTTACCTGCGTATATCCGGGTTCCGTAAAAACCGACTTCTTCAGACACAGTGAAAACATCACAGCGCATGACAACATGTTAATGCCAGAGGATGTCGCAAACCAAATTGTATATTGCCTTGAATCGCCTCCGAATTTCCACAACGTAAACTTGGAAATTCGCCCCCTCAAACCCCGAGGATAAATCTTAATGTTTTAAGGTTTATCGCCCAAACAAACCCTTGTTAAGGGTTTGTTTGGGCGATATTTTTATAGGTATGTGGCCATTTCCGAAGCCAACTTTTGTGCTTCCGTTGCGGCTGCAGTTTTGTAATCTTCTCCTGAAGAAGCATACAAAATGCCCCTTGAAGAATTCACGAGCAACCCTACATCTTCATTCGCCGCAGCTTCGGTGATGTTTTGAAGACTACCCCCTTGTGCCCCCACGCCCGGAACCAATAAGAAATGGTTCGGTATCATGTCGCGGATTTCTTTCACCAATTGCGCTCGTGTAGCACCTACCACAAACATCAAATTCTCTTCGCTACCCCACTTGCAAACTGTCTCAATGACTCTTTCATAGAGTTTTTTACCCTCATATTCTCCGAGTTGAAAATCTGCATGTCCCGCATTGCTCGTAAGCGCCAAACATATCACCCATTTGTCTTTGAATTCCAAGAAGGGACGCAAACTATCTTCTCCCATATACGGTGCTACTGTAATTGCATCGAATGGAAGCGTTTCGAAAAATGCTTTGGCATACATGCTACTCGTGTTCCCAATATCGCCTCGCTTGGCATCTGCAATTTTCAACGTGTTGCTCGGCAAATGATGCAATGTTTCTTCCATCCATTCCCAACCTGCTTTCCCATACTGCTCATAAAACGCCGTATTGATTTTATAAGCCACGGAATAATCCCTCGTAGCGTCTATGATATCGCGATTGAAATCAATCATGCCCTGGCCATCACGGGTTAACACATGGGGTAGCTTCTCCATTTGTATATCCAACCCCGTACAGAGGTAAGATTTTTTCAACCGTATTTGTTGTATGAGTTCTTGCTTATTCACTGCACTGCAAATTAAGCAAAACCACACGGCATCTTGATTAAATTCATGTAGGTTTGTAATAGATGAAATGTAAAGGCCATGTTTGGGGTTGCTTGTGGGGGTTTTTCCTGTTTCTCGCACACAACAGTGCTACAGCGCAATATGTAAAAATTGGCGATGGTTCTTATGCGGGAACCCTTGGTGGTCCGATGGTAGCAAGTGCAAGCCGAGACACACAAACATCGCGTTTTGCTTACATCATCCCTCGGGCGGCTCTTGGAAACATGATTCACTTAGATACCCTGACATCTTTGGAATTTTACAGGGTATCTGGATCAGCACCCAACACCAGTACCTCTTGTAAGATTTGGTTGAACAACACATCGCGCGCGGATTTCGGCACAGGCAAGTTGCATTTTCCAACGGAAAGCAAAAATGCACAACTCGTATTTTCTGGTAGTCCGTCGAGCTACATCGGTGGAGCTGAAAAGTTTTATAACATTCCTCTCAACAACAAACCCTACGTTTTCGACACCACGTTGGGCGATAATTTGGTCTTGCTAGTTGAATACAGCCAAACCAAAAAACAAAGTTCTGTTTTGCAATGGTATTTTGAGGGTCCCGCCACTATAAGTGCTTATGCGGTCAATCAAGTAAAATATGGCATCGGCATCTCACCCGTTGATAGTTTGCCGAGTAGCAGTAGTTACCACCCCACCATGATCTTTAATTACCCAAAATTCGACCAAGACTTGGCGATTATTAAAGTGTATACATTGGGTAAAATTCCGCTGCCATTGGGCAAACCGGATAGTGTTCAAGCACTCGTTCGCAATGTGGGGAAAAAAGCACTTTCCGCGTTTCGCGTTTACACCAAATCAATCGGTTACAATAAACAAAGAGATAGTTTTCAAGTTTCACTGCTCCCTGGTGAAGAAACATTTGTGAATGTGCCATCGCTCAATCCTTTGAATGGTGGTTTGGATTCTATTTATGTCACATGCAATGATAAAAACAACAGCAATAACAGTGGCGTTTCTTACAGATTGGGAAACCCAAACGTATATGGCTATCGGGATGTAACCCTTTCACCGGCTCCAGGTGGTATCGGATTCAACGGTACAACTGGCGATTTTGTGGCGAGGTTTTTTTCCAATTCGCCCAAATATATCAATCAGGTTACGGTGGCATTTGGATCAGGGGGACAGCCCTTTAAAGTAGGTATTTGGCGATGTGATTCCATAACCAAAAAACCGGGCACACTCATTTATCAAAGTGATTCTCTTACCAGCAAAGCCGGCAATTACATCCTGGATTTCAAAAAACCCGTGTCCATCAATGGATCATTCTTCGTGGGTGTTCGACAATTGGGTACGAGCAATGTAGCCTTTGGCTATCAAATGGAAACCCCCGTGAGACCAAAAACCTTTTACTATGTTGAACCCTTGGGGACAACCAACTGGGTGGATTTCGCACCAGACGCGCCTTACAAGTTTTTGATTGAACCCAGACTGCAAGCCGATATTGACATTGCAGCCATATCTATAGATCAGCCCAGAGATAGCATCAATAAATACAACAAAGATACCATCGCCCCTGAAGGCATTGTGGGCAATATCGGTGTTCAAAATGCTACCGATAGTTTTGATATCCGTTGTGAAATTTGGTTTGGGGCGAACAAACAATATTCACGAACCATCCGCGACACCATGAGCAGCGGACAAAAACGCAAATACACTTTCCCACGAACATTCATTCCGACGTCTTTTGGCGAGCATAAGGTCATGTTGATTGTAAAGAAACTGGGCGACCAAGTATCCGACAATGATACACAGACCCGCCTATTCTATGTGGGTGTGAAACGGGATGTGATGATCAACTCGGTGTACGAACCGGGCGAAGGCAGTGGATACAACTACAAAACTGACACCATCATGCCCATGGCCAACATCCAAAATATCGGCTACGATAACTCGCCTACTTTTACCGTTCGATGCAGGATGTTTCAAGGGACCAAAGTGGTCTATAATCAAACGCAATTCTTGACACTACCCAAGTTTCAATCAAAAATTCTGTTTTGGCCTACCTACAAGTGCAGTGACACGGGGAAAATCAAAGTGGTCTTCACCACAGAAATGGCCATAGACGCCTATAAACCCAACGATACCCAATCGCGAACGATTTTCATTCGGAAAATTGTAGACATTGGCATTGATTCACTAAAATCGCCCAGTGAAACCACATTTCACAAACCGGGATTGGCCCTTCCCATTAAGTACTTTGTTTACAATGATGGTTTGGTGGCCGCTTTCAATGTGCCCTTTTACTGCGCAATTTATGGACCCAGTGGAACCCGTCTTTATTATGACTCTGTGAAAGCCTATTTACAAGGGCTCTTTGGAACGTATCTCACCATGCCCAAGAATTTCACACCCACAAAATTGGGGTTGTACAAATTGGTGGTTAAAACACGGTACAATCTTGACTTGTTTAATGATAACGACTCCATGGTTCGGTTTTTTAATGTAGGAAAGCCCCATGATTTTAAAGCCAATGACATCAAACGACCATCCAAAGGTGAGGTCCTCAGCATCGGCAAGCCCAGTATAGCACCAAAATTCGTGATTCAAAACCTGGGTTATTTGAAAAATACAGGTCCCGCCGTTTGTGAAGTTTTCTACAAAGGGAACCGCATTTATTACGACATCAAAAATATTACCCTTGATACGGGCAAAACAGATACCGTGATATTCGCTGCAACACTGAGGCCCATGAATGTGGGTGAGTTTACGATTCGCTGTTATGCCAATTTGGGCTCTGACATAGACCGAAGTAACGACACCCTCGTGCAAACATTCAGTGCGGTGGTGGGCAGAGATGCCTATCCAACAAGTGTTAGCACGTTCAACGATAGCACCACTTATGATTTGGCGGACACACTACAATGGGTGGACGTTTCGTTTGAGAATCAAGGGGCCGATAGCATTCGAAAAGTATTGGTCAATGTATCAATTTTCGAGAATGGAACACGGACAGCCTTTGTGTCGCAGGTGTCGCAACTCGCTGGGAAACAAGCCGGGCTGCTGCGATTCAATCTTCAACATAGATTCAAACAAACGGGCGTTGCGAACTTGTTGGTTTACACAAGTTCTTTTGAAGATCAAAACATCTTTAACGACTCCATTTGGAAGCCGTTGAACATCGAATTACATCAAGATCTCAAACTAATCAAAGCAACCCAACCGGACAAATCATCAAGGCTGGTGAAAAACGACTCCATTCGATACCCTCGCATTCAATACAGCAATATCGGACAAAGAAAGCCCAACCCTGAAAACCGTATCATTTACAGAATAACACAACCGTCATCAGGGAATATTCTGTTTTTGGATACACTTTCTGCAGGCTCGCTGAATGCTGGCGATACCGCCTGGGCAAATAGCACAAAAGCAATTAAGTTTTCGGAGGCTGGGGCCTATTTAATGACCTGTTTCTTGGCACAGCCGAAAGACGGTGTTTTGGCGAATGATACGCTGCAATATGTCCTTTTTGTGGAAGAAGCTGCAAGTACAACGGGATTCCATCATCAATGGGAAATTTATCCGAATCCATCCAATGATTTCTTAGCGATCCAATCCTTGAATCACCAGGGTAAAATTCATGTGGAATTGGTGGATGCCAACGGGCGTGTGGTTCATCAAGAATCATCCACAAATTCCCATCATCAAATCAATACAAAGACTTTTGCTTCAGGATTCTATGCGCTAAAATTGCACACTGAAAAAGAATCCATTACACGCAGCATTGTTATATGTCACCCATAAAGTTTAGTAAGTCACTCAGCGCCATTTGCATTTTTGTGCTTTGGCTGTTTTCTGCTTGTGGAACCATTCAGCCGGAGGTGCCCACTACGGCCAATCAAGTTGTTGCAGTGAAGCCAATGCCATCTGTGGCCTCCACCATCAACATACCCATTCGAGTAGAATTAAAGCCCTTCATTAAGATGGCGGATCAATCTTTTGACAAAGAGTTCAAAGGATTTGACAAACCTTGTTCCGGCTTGCGGTATGAATACAAATTAAAGCGCGAACCCCTTCAGTTGACGGGCAAAGGAAAAACTGTTTTTTTGGGTCTCGACGTCGCCTATGGGTTTTCCGGTGAATATTGTGCCGGTTGTGTATTTGATAATTGCATCAATCCACCCATTCCCTTCAGTTGTGGGTGGGGCAACGAAACCCTAAGAAAAGCAAAGATTAAACTGAAAAGCGATGTGGAGTTAACATCCAATTATCGCATAAAATCATCTACAAGCTTCACGGAATTCACCCCTATTGACCCATGTAGAGTGACTTTCGCTCAAATTAACATCAATGATGTACTCATGGGACAAATCCGTCCCGAATTGGGGAATTTGGCGAAAATGATTGATGCTGAAATCGAAAAACAGGATCTAAAGCCCTACATACTT
>SXYY01000004.1 GCA_005788145.1 Bacteroidota bacterium | reverse complement strand
CACGGTAGACGACAAAACGGGAATGGCTGTGCCGTTGGGACCAATACTGGAGTAGCTGTCGTTGATTTCATGGTTGTTCAAATCAACCACCAATAAGCCGAAATACGTGGAAATCAGGGCCTCGTTTTCATGAAAACTTGCTGATAAAATTCGTTTATCACCCTGGAGTAGCTTGTTTTTAAAGCCGGGTACATTGAAAATTACACGGTCGTTTTGGAGTAAATCAATGTTCCCATCCGAGTATCCAATCAACAAAAGATCGCTGTCAACATCATAAGCGAGGGTGGTTACCTCGTTGTTGGCAAAACCCTCGTCTTTGCCAAGTTTTTCCATGTCGCTATAATTCATCATCACCCGGAAAAATCCTTGGGATGAACCAGCATAGACGTATCGCTTACTTGCCTCGCAAATCAGCGCGTTTTTGTAGCTGAGGTGTGTGCGCCATTGTCCTGTTTGAATGAGTTGTCCCTGTGCTCCGCGGAATAAGCCAATGAGGACGATCAATGCAAGCAGACACTTTTTCATGTTGATTAATTGAAGGTGTATCGGGCTTCAATGCCGAAATCGGTGAGGGCCGTGTAAAACTGAGTTGCCACTTTTGGATTCATCACAACGCGGTTGTACTTCAGCGCCAAGTTGATTTTTTGGTTTACTTGATAGGTGATGCTTGGACTGATGCGAATGTTTTGCATACCCGCCGTGTATTTGTTGACATTGAGATCCACTTTGCGGATAACCGTTACGTTGTCTGTAACACTCACGGTCATATCGAATCGGAAATCGTTTGGCAAGTATACCCAACGGCCATTTCTGCGCCAAGGTAACGTGAGTCCTGTTGTTCTGTATCCGGCATTCAATTGGAATTCGTTGTTGCGCATCTCTGTGAGGTTGAAAGAAGCCGCAAATAATTTCAAAACCCTGGAGCGCTTGTATTCCAAGCCAACGGTCCAGTTGTTTTTTGTGGTGACATTCAATCCAATCAGTGGGAAGAATCCCTCAGAAATGGTGGCGTCGGCAATTTGATACTTCGGCGTAAGGTCTTTTCCCATCAAAATCGCTTCGCTGGGTGTGTATTTCAAGTTTTGCGTGTAATTGCCAATTGAATATCGACCGGTATAGGCGTGTTTGATGTTGATGTTGCTGAAGCGGTTGCCCAAGAATTTGATTTTGGTGAGGCCGTTGTAGTTGACATTCCAGTTGGGGAGGGGGATCGCTGGGAAGCCAGAAATATCGCTGTATCCTACATCTTGCCCGGAATAAGTGCCATAGAAAGCACCCACCAATACATCTTGCGAGTTTTTGCTGTAGCCCATTGGGAATTTGGTGATCGTATCTTGAACAAACCCACCTATTTTTTGAATGGAAAGTCGTTGCGCTACAGTGTAGCGATTGCTCAATAGTTGGGTGAAAACTGCATTCGTGTGGTTGTCTGAATTGGCGATGGTCGCATCCTTGACGAAGTGGGTGTTGAAGAACATGCCCGTTACATTGAAGTTTCCGGTTTGTGTTAAACCTTGGTCCATCCATGCAAATCCATCGTACTTGAAAACGGATTGGGTACCCTGTGTCATGTTTCTTGCGAAATCCAATCGAATCCGGAAATTCTTGATGGGCTCAATGGTTACGTTGGCTGTGAAATTCTCGGTTTTGTTGTTTCGATAGAAGTTCGATTGACGAGCATCATTTTTCAATGCCCCAAGATCGGCTAGTTTGTAGCGCAAGTCTGGGTCTTGGATGCCAAAGACAAATCCCAAGCCGGGTTGCATGTGTTTGAAGTTGTTGCCAAAGTAATCAGGTTTATAAGCAAATCCCGGGAGTTCCGTGTTTTCTTTCAATTGATAACTGAAACCCACGTTTTTGAGCATGCTTACAAAATTGCCGACGAAGATTTTGGCTGGGTTGGCTTTTTTGGTTTCGGCGGGACCTTTTTGCAATGCACTTTCAAACACCGGTCCTTCATCGTCGGTTTTGGGTTTTGCGGGTGTTTCGGCGGCGGGTTTTTTCACTTTCTTGGGCTTCTCCAAATCACGCAACCATGGGATGTTAGAATACAATTGGGTGAAGTTTAACTGTCCGCTTACATTGATGTCTTGTCCGTTTTGCAGACGATTTCCCAACGATTGGAAAGCAGGCGGCGCTTGATTCCACTCATAACTCCCCACATAAGTAACCGTGGTATTGATCCAACGGGTCATTTTCAATTTGCTAAAGGGGAGGGTGTAGGTTGCATTCACGTTTTGGTAGAATTTGGTCATCCGACCCAAACTCAAGAATTCCCTGCGCACAGAATCCAATTTGATTTCATTGTCCAATCGACCATAGGGTTCTTGGATTCGCGATGTCACATTGGCTGAGTAGTTGATTTTGATTGACTCCGTCAACGGTAGGTTGGTGTTGAAGTTTCGGAGGATGGTAAAGTTCCTGTCAAACAAACGCGGGTTGACTTGAATGAATTTGTTGTTGTTTCGGGCCTGCTGTTCACTATACAAACGATTGGCTTGCATTTGGGTACTGAAGCTCGATGGCGTGAAGTTGTAATTGAAGTCGCGGATCAGGGCCAAATTCTTCGATTTGATTTTCCTGAAAGGCTTGTGATATTTCGTGTTTCGATTGTAAGTATATCCAACGGTTGCCTGGGTGGTTTTGATGAAATACTCTTCGATTTGTTGGTTGCGGCGGTAATTGTTTTGGTAGCTATAGCCGAATACGAAGTTGCTGGGCGACCAAATTTTGGGTAGTTTTCCCATCGCCGATGCCACACGCACGTTGTTAAAGTTAATGCTGTACAGCGAGTTGTATTCTTCTGCGGCCTTCTTGACGGCTGCGCGCGTTCCCGCATCTGCAATGCCCGAAAGAAAGGCCTTCAATTCCAAATCAGGATTCAACGGGTAGTATTTGGGCCTTACATAACTCTCGGAATACCCAATGTACATGGGGATGCTTACGCCCGCCTTCTTGGGGAAGAATTTGCCCAACTCCAAGTTGGATGCAATGTCATAGTTGAGGTTTGTGCTCAAGCTGCGATCGTTCAATTTCTTGTCAACATCACCAAACCCGATGGTGCGAATGGTACCACCCATGTTTAATTGTCCAAAATCAGCGAGTTGCATTTGGACGTTGGCCAAGGTGGCGTAACCGCCTTTGTTGGCAATTTCTTTTACGCGCAATTCATTGAACCAGGTCTCAAAACACTTTGGTGAGTTGCTGTTGTTTTTGATACCCACCATCATCACACGGAGGTTACCAACATCAGGCAACCCCATCACGGTGATTTTGCCCTTGCCCATGAATTTGATGTAAGGTGCGGTCATGGGCCATGCCGCATTTTGCCTGTCAATTTTTAAATCATAGAATGAGTCTAATGCGAAATCCATTAAGTTCTCATCGGGCCAGATCAAGTTTGCTGCATTGCCCTGTTTGGAGTTAATGGTACCCCTCGACATTTTTAAAGGGATTTCATACTCGTAGTAGTTCGATGTCAAATCTGTTCCAAATCGAATGAATGCGGACACTTCACCGTCGTTGATACTGGTATTTTGACTTTCTTCTGCGTGGATAAACAACTGCATGCGTTTGTAGTTTCGCGCATCGAAAGTGGTGGTTTTGAACGCAGCTCTGCTGTCTCCCGCCTTTAATTCGCATACTTGCAGCGATAGGGCTTGTTCATTTTCTAAAACCGTCCCCAAGCTCGCCATGTTCTGTACACGGTCAATACCTGGAGGTGAAACATATCCTATAGGTGCACGGCTGCTGTTCTCTTCAATGTTCACGGTACTCACAACAAACTTGGTTCCGTCGTTTGGATCCTGAGGAACAATCACACCCGGTGTTTTTAAACTGTTGGTATATCTGCGCCAATCGGCACGCACCATGTTGATGTAGCCTAGGCGTAAAATGGCCGTATCGTTGAAGCCAGTCATGACCATGCGCATGAAACGGATGCTCTTGAAATCACTGATGTTACCAACGGCTTTTTCGAATTCGCGGATAGGAATTTTTAACTGATACCATTTGATGTCAAGGTCTTTCCCGTTGCGCAATTTTGTCCGCTTGTCTACCACATCAGT
>SXYY01000079.1 GCA_005788145.1 Bacteroidota bacterium | reverse complement strand
GGCAAATCGAAAAAATATTGCCGCACCATCCAAGAGATCATCCGCGGTGAAAATTGTATCTTTGTGATTACGATAATCGATGGAAACCACTACCGCTCAAGCCGTTCAAGAACATTCAAAAGATAAATTCAAGCAGGAATTGTTTGTTTGGGAAATTATTATGTCTGTGGTTGTTTTCGCCGCGATTTACTTCGCCTTGAATGCTTTTAAGAAGCATGAAGAAAAGGCCAAGGCCCATAACAAGAAATACAATACTGGCGAGTGAGATTGTCAAAAGACCGTTTGAAGTACCCGGTGCTCCGGAGTCTTTGATTGGATAACTATTGGGTACAACGCGCTTCTACCATTGCTTTGGCGCGAATTAAATCGCAACCGTTTTAATCTCGCCTTCCACCACCAATCGTCCCAAAGTTTTTGCTTTTACTTCGTCGATCGTTACACCGGGTGCAATTTCTCGGAGTTCAAAGCCGCGTTCTGTGATGTCAAACACGCCCAATTCGGTGACTACTTTTTTTACGCAACCCAATCCTGTAATGGGGAGTGAGCACTGAGGCAAAAGTTTGCTTTCGCCTGCTTTGTTGGTGTGTTGCATCGCCACGATGATGTTCTTGGCCGATGCCACCAAATCCATCGCACCACCCATGCCTTTGACCATTTTCCCAGGGATTTTCCAATTGGCAATATCACCGTTATCACTCACTTCCATCGCCCCGAGGACGGTCAAATCTACTTTGCCAGCGCGGATCATACCAAAACTGGTGGCACTATCAAAAATGCTCGCGCCCTTAACCATCGTTACCGTTTGCTTACCAGCATTGATTAAATCAGGATCCTCTTCGCCCTCGAATGGAAAAGCACCCATGCCCAACAATCCATTTTCCGATTGCAACACCACTTCCATGCCCTCTGGGATATAATTGGCTACCAACGTTGGGATGCCAATGCCTAAGTTTACATAATATCCATCGCGCAACTCCTGGGCGATTCGCTTCGCAATTCCAAATTTGTCTAGCATGCCTTACAAAAATACAAATTTTCTCAGGGTGATGGGGTGGAAATTCAAGGGTTTCAGAACGACCAACTTCGCAATATTTTTGGGTCAGCCCATTTCTTTGCACGCTCATACAAGACCCTGGCCTTGTCTTTCTGTCCAACGGCAACATATAGGTCGATTAGACTCAACATTGCTTGAGATTCCGGGTTGAGCGCAAGGGCTTTCTCATAGGTGCTGATGGCCGATTTCCATTGTTTTTCTTGGTACTGACAATATCCCAAGTTCATCAGCAACTGTTCGTGTTTGGGCTGGTGTTTTAATCCCTGTAAGATGAGGGGTTTGGCTTCTTCTGTCCGAAGTGCCTTCGCCAAAGTACCGGTGTATTCAGCCAAGAAATCGGTGTTCAACGGCATCGCCTCGTAGGCATTGCGGTAATATTGGATGGCTTTGGCATCCTGCTTTTTATCTTCAGTTAAATCGGTTGGGGATTTTTTGTCATAAGCCACGGCCATCCTGTATTGGGTCCATGCATCGCCGATTAGCGCCTCTCGCTGACCTTCGCTGGCACCGTTTTCCCACAGTGCAATCATGTCGCTGAACGCCTGCTGATTGTACAGGTAGTGGATTTGTGCTTCCAATCCAATGACATCCAAGCTGGGTTCGTTGTCGCCGTTAACCGATGACAAGATCCTTTTTGCCTCTTTCATGTAAAGTGCGTTGGCATCGAACTTTTCAAAATACGTGATATAGGCTTGAAAGAGTTCCTCTGTGCCGGGATTGGGGTTATTTACAGCATGAAGTCCGGTGGGTTGCCCATATTTTTTAGAAATGTCGATGGGCTTGCTTGGGTTAATCGCGTTGGTCTTGGAAATGTAATGGTCGTGAATGCTCACGTGGGGAATGTCCCGGGTATCGCTACTAGGCATGTGGCAATTCACACAAGTTCTCGTTCCTCTCATCGCTGCGCTGAGATTACATCCCTCATGTTTGCTTTTCTTGGTTTTGGGTTGGTGGCAACTTACACAGGTTTGGTTAAATCGGTCTTGATTGGTCTTCTTCACGCTCACATGGGGATTGTGGCAGTTGATGCAAGTGAAATTGATGTTGGCATTGTACTTGTTGAGATCGCCCTTGTTCGAACTTTTGAAACAAGCGCTCATTTGGAATCGCTCCGCATGTCCGGCCATCACGAATGCCGCATCGCCCTTGTAGGTTGGCATGTAAACGGTGAAAATCGAATCAAGGTGCATGCCTGGACGAAAATCGGTGAATTTCTTACCTGGTTTGAGCACGTTATTGCCTTGTAAGTGGCAGCGCTGACAAATATCTACTTGCAGTTTCCAGGGCAGACGTTTTGGGTTTACAATAGACCAATCGGTTTGTTTGCGGGTATCCACAATAATTCCATTCGATTTTTCTTGAACATGAAGGGAACCGGGGCCATGACAGCGTTCACAGTCAATGCCGAGCGGGAGTTTTTCGAAGATGTTGACAGAACCGTCTTTGGTTTTTGGCATGCCCGTATGACAGCTCATGCATTCGATATCAATTTTCCGGTTGAAGCGGGTATTGAATTCTTCATAGCCTGGGGGTAAATCCCAAATGCCCTTTTGGGTGTAGAAGGTGAGGGGGGCTTGGTATAGATGCTCGCCATCGGTCCAAAAGTGACTGTTCGTGTGCTGACCACTGCCTACAATGTGGGTGATTTTCTCACGACGATTGTGGATGGTGTCCCTTCCATTCAGCCTGAATTCTTGGATGTAAAGCGATTCGTTCTGCCAATAAGGAAAGTAATAGAGGTCTAACTTTTTGTCGTAAACGGGTTTGATCCTGACAAAGTTTGCTTTGGAATATTGTTTTTCCGCTTTGTGAAAGCTCATGCCCATGCCGGTTTCTAGGAAGGTGGCATGTTTGTCGGAGTGACATCCTTTGCAGGCCTGAATTCCCACATAGGTGGCTGAATCCCCCAGGTTTCGGAAGGTGGGTTCGGCTTTTGGCGCTTTGCATTGGACAATTGTAGCCACAACCACCGAAATGCCGGCGATCACAATGACTGCAACCCAATGCCGCGAACTGAGCATCCTAGACCTTTTTATTGACCGAATTGGGCTTGCCAATCCAAAACGCCACCCAACAGATTTCTCACATTGGTAAACCCACTTTGGGTTAGGAACATTTTTGCGGTTCCGCTTCTTGCGCCACTTCTGCAATGAACGATGACTTCTTCATTTTTTAGGTCTTCTAGGTCTTCCAATTTTCCGGGCAATGTACCCAATGGAATCAACGCTCCGCCCAAATTGAATTCGTCATATTCGTGTTGTTCACGCACATCAATCAGGTTGATGGTTTCGCCCGCATCCAAGCGTTTTTTTAATTCAACTACGGAAATATCTGTACTCATATCTTGATAAAGTGGTTATACGAGATTTGTCTGTCGTTGCCAATGCATCGCAAGTAATAGTGCCCTCGCATCAAATCTCCCACGAATATACGATTTGAGTAATCGGCATGCAGGTGTAATTTCCCTGAAATATCCCAAATTTCTATTTTGGCACCTTCAGTATGGTCGCCGTTGAGGTGTATGTATTCCTTACAAGGGTTGGGATACAACGCCAATGATGGCTTTTTGATTTTTGGATTGCTAAATGCGTATTCCACTCGCTCTCCAAACAACATTCTAATCATGGGTGTTCCTTTGGCATCGCCGCCTGCATATTCCCAACTGCCGAGCAAATTGCTGTACAAATGGGGGTTCGATTGGTCTTTGCCTTGGTAGCGGTAGTTGTTGTCGTAACCAATATTCAAGACGTAAGGCATTTGTTGCAACCATCCTACATAGTATTTGCCGGCAGCGAGGTAAATTGCTGAATCAAAAAAGATGTAAGAAAATCCGTTGATTGAATCCGAGTAAATTGGGCGGGCCATTGATACCTCGTAAATGAGTTTGTCTTGGTTATCAGGTCTTCCAACTGGGCTAATTTCTTTCCATAGGCGCAATTTGAAACTTCTCGCGCTCACATCGGTTAAACTTTGGTTGAAATACACAGCCAATCCACGCAGTGAATCTGATTTGATGACGTTAAAATCCATCGCAAACTGTCCTTTCAAATTGCCCAAAAAGGCATAATCCAAACCAAATCCACCCTCCGCACTGCCGTCGTCATAGGCGTACCAGGGCATCACGGTATGGGATTGAATAACGGTATTGTTGTTGGTTTGGCTATTGTAATTGTCTGGGGTAATATCGTTACTCTGCGGATTTACACTAAAGACATATTTGATTTTCGGGGTGGAGGTGCTGAGTGTATCATAGAGAAGCGACTCGTACTTTTCGGTTGTGTCACCCAACGCTTTGAGGTTTCGGGTACTCGCAGAAAACGGCTTGCTGTAAACTTGTTTGTTGAATTGGTTGAAAATGCTCAATTGAAAGCGCGTTTGTACTGCGATGCTATTCAAGTTTTTGGCGATCAGTGTGGGACCAATACCGCGGATGCTATTATTGTAGCGGTAATGCGAGAAGGGCACATTGGCATAATCCATGAACATGCCGTGATTCACTTGGCTGATACCAACATCTTGGATTGTCTTCTCTCCGCTTTTTCGATTTTTTTCAATTCTGATGTAATCTAAATGCCAGTGATTCAGATTCCCCGTTGCTTTCGTAAAATTGACGAAGCGAAATTGAAAATTTGGGGTAAGGAAATCATAGTGAGCAATTGGTACGAAAAACTCTTGAAAATTGCCCACAAAATCGCCTGCGATTCCCCAGGATTTCACCCATTCGTTCTGAATGTTTTTGAAATACAAAATCAAACTATCCTCAGCTTCAGGTGCATCACCAATCCCTTGGCGTTGAATGAAGAAACTGATATAAATAGAATCGGTGGGTTTGTAATTGATGGTTTGGTTTCCAACACGTTTAAATTGAAGGTTAATGGGCTGCGATGTTAAGCTGTCCGCGTATACCATCACGCGCTTGTCCAACGTATGGTATGGATTACCATGAGCATCCAAATGGTCAAATGTGGCAACGCCGAAATTGGGCACTTTTTTGGGAAAACTGTTGTTAACCCAAACCAAATTATCCGTCCATCTTCTTTCGTCGGGGTAGCCAATGGCGTGCGAAAAGTCCTCAAAAAATGGCAATGTTAATGTATCTGAAATGCCCCAAGCTACTTGATTGTCAATGGGTTGGTCTTCTTCTAAAATTGGGCGATGAATCAAGGGCTGTAGGCGCACAATGGGTTGTGCATCTGCCAGACCGACAAATAGCACAAGGATAGCAGAGAGGATACTCTTGGCGTGCATGGAACAGTTTGTGCGTTGAAAACTCAGCGTTTGTAAGGTTGCAGAGCGACAAACAACACGCTAAATTAACGAAAAAAACACAATAATATTTTTAATCAATGTGTAAGAATGACAGAAAAGAGAGATTACTCGCCTTCTATATCTCCCTCAATCGGGTCGAGCACCGCTGTTGAATCACTGTTGGGAGACATTTCGGAGTCAATGATTGTGATATCAACCACTGTTCCTTTCAAGACTTTTTCTCCGGCCTCAATACTTCTTCCGCCAACGCGTTGGGCGGTAACCAAATTGTTGCCATACTCCGCATATTCCTTCGTTACATTTCCCAATTTCAACCCCGCATTTTTCAACAAGGCTTTCGCTAAATTCAAACTGCAGTCGGTGAGTTTCGGCATACTGACGCGGGGTCTGGATGTTGCGTTAACGGTAACATAAACCACGCGTCCTGATTTTACATCCTCGTTGGCCAATGGCAATTGCTCTACAATAACACCTGGTTTCATGTTGTCGATGTAAACGGTATCGATGATTTTCATGCGAAGATCCATTGTTGAAAGCTTTTCTTCTGCTTCAAACGGTTTGAGCTTTAGCACATTGGGCACCAAGATGGCATCGCCATGCCGGGTGTAGTAGTTTAGGCCGAAATACGTCAGTGTAATGACGATGGCCACGAACAAACCACCCAAACCTATGTTATACAGCCAATTTTTCACGCGATGCGATTTTCTCCAAATTTCAGTATTTCCCTGATGAATTCAAAGGGCTTGTATCCGTTTATCGATGCTTGGTGATAGATACAGGTTGCTGGCGTCATTCCAGGCAATGAATTGACCTCAATGATGATGGTTTCTACGCGTTTGGCATCAAAAATTCGCACAAACGCATCGATCCTACAATATCCTGTAACATCGAGAGCCCTGGCCACCGACTCTATCGTGTTTCTTACGGCAGTGCTAATGTAGGATTGTTCGGTTGGATCCTTCGAAAACCTTGAGGGGGTGAGATTTTGTCCTTGACCCGCCAAGAATTTTTCCTCCAAACTCAAGATTTCGCTTTCCGCCAAGGACTCTGAGGGTTCGAAAACCTCGTAGGAAATACTCCCGTCTTCGTTGACATGAGTAACCATCCCGCCTGTAACCTCCAAAAACCGCGAGGCGCCTGCTTTGTCGATGAATTGTTCAATCAGCAATTCTGATTTTCTTGGCATTTCATCCGTCACACGAATCCCCAATTTTTCACACAAATCGGGACTTACTGCTTCCGTCTCCCTAAAAATGGCCCCCATGAAATCGTGTAATTCTCTGGCAGATTTAATTTTTCGCACTGCTGCGCTGCATCCGTCATCTGCGGGTTT
>SXYY01000078.1 GCA_005788145.1 Bacteroidota bacterium | reverse complement strand
GAGAAAAAGAAAGGCCCTCATTTCCTAAAATTGAACGGTTAAAAACAATGCAATCGGCACCATGGGTATCACCGAAAAGGTAGTTTTGCTCTCCAAAGTAGTATTGCTACCATTGACCGAGAAAAATCGTTCTGTTTGCAAAATCTGGGCGAATATGATTGACTCTGTATACAGAACAATTCTATCGTGTAACTTAATCCCTATGCCGCCAAATCCACCCGCACTGCCACCAAATTCGCTGGCATTCGTAATTATCTCGGTTCGGGACCATCCATCAAACTGCACCGACTTGGATTGGCTGTTTCGATAAATGCCTCTCCCATCAAATCCTCCAAATGCATAAAAACCAGAACCCAAGTTTCTCCGCCATTCCTTACCTATCACCAAGGAGGCCCAGTTTTCTTCGCTACTTCTAGTAACCTCACCACCAAACCCTCCATTCACATCTTCAGACTTTCTGCGAAAACCGTTTATACCCATTCGCAACGCACTCATACCCGCTGAATCAAATTTTCGAACCATCAGCAAGTAAGGATCGTCATTTAAATTCCGACTTACGTTTCCAGTAAATCGCGACAAGGCCAAGGTTATATTGCTTGTGACTTCCCATTTCGGTACATAGGGCAACGGGTTGGCCATCATGTGGCTGGTTGAATCTTGAGCCTTTATACCCGTTGTCGCCAACAGAAAAAACAAGGCCATTCCAAAGAGTTTCTGTTTCATCTTAATCTTCATTAGGTAACACCCTCAATTCCACTTCCTCTATTCTTGCACCTTTCAAGGTTTTGATTACAAATTCAAATGGTTCATGGTGAATGATGTCGCCTACCGATGGAATACGTTCAGAACAGAAGATGATATATCCACCCAACGTGTTGTATTCTCCCTCCGGAATGTTCAAATTGTATTTTTCATTCAAATAATCAATCTCCAAACGCGCACTAAACAAAAAGTGGTTTTCTCCTAGAGCCATCTCAACTTTGTCCTCAACATCAAATTCATCTTCAATTTCACCCACAATCTCTTCCAAAATATCTTCCACACTCACCATTCCCGCCGTACCACCAAATTCATCCACCACAATAGCCAAACTCCTTTTCTCTTGAATAAAACTACGCAACATATCGTGCGCCTGTAAACTTTCATTCACAATCAACACAGAGCGCAATACATCTTGAATTTTCTTGGGACTGTGAAACAAATCACTGTGGTGTACAAAACCAATTACATGATCGATATTCTCTTTGAAAATAAGAATTTTCGAATGGGCTGTTTCAACGAACTTTTCCCGCAACTCAGCCACCGATGCATTAATCTCTACACCAACCAACTGGGTTCTGTGAACCATAAAATCGCGCACTTTCACATCACTAAAATCCAAAGCATTCCTGAAAACCTCTGTATCTATCTCCACGGCTTCCACATTTCCTGCATTTTCCAATGAAGCGATGTAATTATCCAAATCCACTTTAGAAAATACAGGTGTATGCTCCGATATACGGGTTTTCGTGAACACGCGGAGTAGAAAAGACGAAATGCCCTTCACCACCTGAATCAACGGCCACATCAATACATGAGCAATCCGAAAAATTCCTATCAACCCAAAAATTAAGCGGTCGGCATACATTTTAAAAAATGTTTTGGGTAAATACTCCGCCACCACCAACACAACCATGGTACTGCTCAAGGTTATTGCCAAAAATTTAATCCACTCGCGCTGCATCCATGCGACATCAGAAAACGAATCATCCAATATCTCTCCCATGTAAATACCATAAATAACCAGGCCTAGATTGTTGCCAACCAATACCGTGCTGATGAAATCACTCGGGTTTTTTACATATTTCGACAACCACTTGCCCCCACCCAATTCCTCTTTGCTCCGAAGTTCAATTCGAAGTCGGGAAGCCGACAAAAAAGCAATCTCCATCCCCGAAAAAAAAGCAATCACCACCATACACAAAACCACAATCAACCAAGCATTTGGGCTTACGGTCAACAACATCAATACCGAGGGAGGTTCTATCATACTATCACAAAGATACCTCCGAAAATATGGCAAAAAACGCAACAAGCAAATTTCGTGTTGCAAGCAGCGCGTATCTTTGTACCATGATCCGTGTTGGTATTATCGGCGGCGGCCAATTGGGCATGATGACCATCGAAGCAAAATTCCCTAGTTTGCCTGTAGAATTCGTCACACTTGAACAATCAGCAGACTGTCCTGCGGCCCCCATTTCCAACCAATTCATCGCGGGTAGTTTAAAAAGCGAAACCGACATACGAACACTTGCCGAAGCCTCTGACGTTCTCACATGGGAAATTGAACACATCAACGTTGAAGCCCTTGTAAAACTGGAAAAGGAGGGCAAAACCATCATTCCCAAACCTTCGGTTTTACAAACCATCCAAGACAAAGGAATTCAAAAGCAGTTTTTTCAGCAACATAACATACCCACTGCTCCTTTTGCCTTGTGCGATGCGCGAGAAATTACCGAAGCGCTTCTCAGTCAGTTTCCCGGCGATCAAATCGTCATTAAAACCCGCAAGGGTGGATACGATGGCAAAGGTGTGGCCATTCTCACAAAGGCAGAAGCCCTCAGAAACCTACCCTTTACCGGTGAAATTCTCCTAGAATCGTTTGTGCCCAATGCCTTGGAAATTGCGGTGATCGTGGCCATTGCCCAGGATGGTTCTCACGCCGTTTATCCCGCCATTGAAATGTATTTTAACCCCAAAAGCAATTTGGTGGAATTCCTTTTTTCACCCGCGCGAATTTCCCCAGAATTGGAGAGGAATATTCAGGCGGTTGGACTTCAATGCGTGCAAAAACTAAACTCGCCCGGACTGTTTGCCGTTGAACTCTTCCTCACAGAAAATCAAGAAATTTGGGTCAATGAAATTGCTCCGCGCCCACACAACAGCGGCCATCATACCATCGAAGGTTGCCACTGTAGTCAATTTGAACAATTTTTGCGCGTCCTCTGTGGTGCCCCACTTGGCGATCCATCCCTCATACAGCCCTCAGCCATGATTAATATTGTTGGTCCCGACAATGTATCCGGTGATTACCAATTGGCCAATGAGACCAAACTAACCCAAGATGGTGATGTTTTCGTACATATGTATAGAAAAGCAGAGACTAGACCAAACCGAAAACTCGGACATGCAACCGTTATTGCACCCACACTCGAAGCACTCCTTGAAAGAGCCGAAGCAGTAAAAAATCAATTGGAAATCGTAGCAAAATAAGCAGATTGCTAAAACCTGCCTCAATTTTCACAACCGGTCAAACGGTCAGAATCTCTTTTTCCTTGCTATCAAATAAATCATCGGTTTTCTTGGTGTACCCATCAATTAACTTCTGAACTCGCTCTTCGCCAACCTTGGCATCATCCTCACTCAAACCATCTTTTTGCAACTTTTTGATGCGCTCATTGGCATCTTTGCGATAATTCCGAATACCGATTTTTGAATTTTCAGCCTCTGATTTCGCACGCTTCACCAACTCTTTTCTGCGTTCCTCAGTCACAGGCGGTATGCTGATTCGGATCATCTCACCATCATTCTGCGGTGCAAAGCCCAAGTTAGCATTGATGATAGCGGTTTCAATCGGACGAATTAAACTTTTATCCCATGGTTGAATGGCCAATGTGCGTGAATCTGGGGTGTTTACGTTAGCCACCTGTGCCAAAGGCGTCAATGCACCATAGTATTCCACCATCACGCTCTCCAACATGGCAGGACTCGCTTTGCCCGCACGAATGCGTGAAAATTCTGTTGCCGTATGCTGTAGATTTTTCTCAAGTTGCTCCTGCAACTGCTCCATCACATCGTTCAAAGTGCTCATATCAGTTTATTCAGCGAATTTACAATTTATTCTATGCGATTTCCAATAGCTCAATAGGCCCGCTCTTTCTTGCCCTCTATGTAGTAGACAAATGCCCGATTCGCTACTTGGTTTCCACCCGGGGTTGGATAGTTCCCAGTAAAGTACCAATCACCGCGATCGCCCGGACAAGCCTCGTGCAAGTTTTCAACCGATTGAAAAAGAATGTCGAATTCTGCCCGCAAATCCGTCGGTTTTAACATCTCAGCGATTTTCTTGCTCACTTCAGCATCCGTGAGGGGAGCGTATATATCTTGAACCACGCAGCGTTGTTCAGACGCAGGTTTGGCCAACTCTGTCTTTGCAGCCTCGTAAGTTTTGTCGAGTAGCGATGCCATTCCCTTGTCTTTCAGCAATTCCACAGCAGCTGCAAACGCGGCAAAATCACCCATTTTACTCATATCGATACCATAGCAATCGGGGTACCGTATTTGGGGAGCAGAACTCACCAAAATAATTCGTTTTGGCTCCAAACGATCCAATATCCGCAAAATACTCCGCTTCAATGTGGTGCCCCGCACCACGCTGTCGTCCATGATCACCAATGTATCATTCCAACTCTTAACTACACCGTAGGTAATATCGTAAACATGTCCCACCAAATCATCCCGATCCGAATCGTTGGTAATGAATGTGCGCATTTTGACGTCTTTCACGAGGATTTTCTCCCTACGCGGACGCCAACTCAAGATTTCTTTGACCTTCTCGGGTTCATTTTTCACATCGATTTTTGAGAGAGCCTCGGCCTGCAAGTCTCTCCGTATTTCATGTATCCCATCGATTAAGCCATAAAAACTGGTGGCGGCTGTATTTGGCACATAACTAAAAACGGTATTTACCAAATCGTTGTTCAGCAAGCCCATCACAGGCTTCGCCAACAATCGACCCAATTCTTTGCGCTCGTGGTAAATGGCCTGGTCGTTACCACGACTGAAGTAAATTCGTTCAAAGCTGCAACTCATGCGGGGTGTCGGTGGCAAAATGTTCACTTCCTCCACATGGCCGCCTTTGCGAACCAACAATGCATTCCCTGGGCCCAATTCCTGAACATCTTCAGGGTAAATATTGAACGCCGTTTGAATCGCCGCTCGTTCACTCGCTACCACAACCACTTCGTCATCGATGTAGTAATGCGATGGACGAATACCTGCTGGATCACGAATAATGAACGCATCGCCATGACCCAACATGCCAATCATGTTATAACCCCCGTCTACATTCTTAAAACTGCGTTTCAAAATGTTTGTGAGCGATATCTCCTCTTTGATTTTCTCGGAAATCTCCAAATTGGTAAATCCTTGCGACTTCAAAACGCCGAACAATCGCTGGTTTTCTTCGTCAATAAAATGACCAATTTTCTCCAGCATCAACACGTTGTCGCTTTTCTCCTTCGGCTGCTGTCCCAAATCGATCAGTGCGTTGAACAGCTCGTCTGTGTTGGTGATGTTGTAGTTGCCGGCCAACATGAGGTTGCGTGCCATCCAGTTGTTCTGACGCAGAAAAGGATGGATGTTCTCGATGCTGTTTCCTCCGTAAGTACCGTAGCGCAAATGGCCCAAGAGCATCTCACCGGCGTAGGGGTAATGTTTTCTCAAGTAATCTGCATCGTTGCGAAACTCCTTGGGGATTTCATTCAACGCGGCACCAACTTCCTCAAAAATATCGGTTAATGCTGTCTTGCTGGCACTGCGCTTTCTGGCCAAATAACGTGCACCATAATCAGGATTTAATTTAACAACCCCCATCCCTGCACCATCTTGGCCACGATTCAATTGCTTGGTCATTAGGTACTGTAGCTTGGCCAAGCCGTACCAAAAAGTGCCATACTTTTCCTGGTAGTACTCCAACGGCTTTCTCAACCGAATGAAAGCAACACCACATTCATGTTTAATCGCGTCACTCATGGAAGTTGTAGGGCAAAGTTACATGATTCGAAGCGATGAACTTTTAGTAAAAATCGCAAAAATTGAGTGGCTAGCACTTCGATATGCGAATTGACATGAAAAAATGCCATGCAAAGATTTACTTTTGTGTTGTTTCAGACCCACTTCTGCCAACATCAAACCCAAAAAACCATGGAAATTCGCAAGCCTTTTAACCTCCAAACGTGGATTGCCGAAAACCGGCATTTATTGAAGCCACCCGTTGCCAACAAGAACTTATATCCCGAAGGCACCGACTATATTGTCATGATTGTGGGTGGTCCCAATGCACGTCGCGATTATCACTACAACGAAACAGAAGAGCTGTTTTACCAACTTGAAGGGGAAATTACCATTAGAACCCAACAAAATGGTCAGCGTGTGGATGTAAAACTAGGTCCTGGCGATATGTTTCTGCTTCCCCCCGGCGTACCCCACAGTCCTAGCAGAACAGAGGGTTCTATTGGATTGGTGATAGAACGCGTTCGCGTGGGCAAAGGATTTACCGACGGCCTACTTTGGTTCTGTGAAAATTGCAACAACAAACTGCATGAAGCTTATTTTGAGTTGAAAAACATCGAAACAGACTTCCTGCATCATTTCAACCACTACTATGATTCTGAATCGTTGCGAACCTGCAAAGAATGTGGTGAGGTGATGCAAAAACCCTGATAAATCGCT
>SXYY01000077.1 GCA_005788145.1 Bacteroidota bacterium | reverse complement strand
CCGCCTTGGCGCAGTTCCCCGAAACCCAATGCTATCACTTAGACCATGGCGCCCACGAACGCAACCGCAACATCGATGTGCAACACATGAAAGTAGAAGTTCGCTTCGATGTGATGAAAAAAACCGTCTTTGGCAAAGTAAATCCTTTTTTATGCCTGGTCAATTTCGTATTTTAGGTCAAGGGGCAGCTGATTTTGAAAATATTCATGGATCCTATATTTGCAGTTTCATTGGCACTTTTTTGTTGTATTTGGCTCAGTGAAGGAATCCAAGTTCCAGAATGCAAAAGACACCGACATTTTCGGGGGAATTAGGTTATCCAATAATCAGGAAGTCCAGCTGGATTTTGATTGTGGATATCATCAATTTTTACAATCCTCCTTCAAGGGTAATGATTCACAATTGCCGAGGATGAATTGACAGTATTTGATGGTTCTGCCCATCTCCAACCACATCCTTTCATAGTATGTCTGTATTTTTAAAAATTCAGGCACTGGATTGAGTTGATAGATATTGTCGATTTTACTCAAAACAATCAATTTGTCTTGTTGGGCTTGCGCGAGTGTGCTTTCATAAAACAAATCGCTATCTGTTTTTACATTTACCAGTGTGTGTTCACCGGCAATTTTTCGGTAAAGATTGAGGAATTTAAAACTGCTTAATCGCTTTCGGGGTTTGTGTGGCTGTGGATCAGCGAAAGTAATCCAAATTTCAGCGACCTCTTCAGGGGCAAAGAAATCTGTGATATGATCGATGTGTGTTCTCAAGAATCGAACATTTGTAAGTTGTTCATTCAATGCGGCTTTGGCACCAGTCCACATTCGGTTGCTTTTGATATCGATACCGATGTAGTTGATATTGGGATTCAAACGTGCCAAGCCCAAAGTATAATCCCCCTTGCCACAGGCCAATTCAATCACTATGGGATTATCGTTACCAAAAACGCTGCGCCATTGTCCTTTATTAATAGTGTCTTCAATGTCGAAAGCGTTGGAAAAATTCTTATACTCCGCAAATTTGATGAGTTTGGGTTTGCTCATAAGTGTGCAAAGGTACAATAGCCAAAAAGAAGATTGCACCCTGCCATTGTTTATTGGTCATTTTTGTCCTTTGGCGATATCTTTGAAGGGTGTTGACAGCGCAATTTGTGATTCAAGCATATTTGTCGGGTTCCTTCCCCATGGCTGATCCCGACGAGGGTGATGCGATATATTGGCATACACCCACTGAAAGGGGATTGTTACCGTTAGACGCTCGGTTCAAAGTGCCAAAAAATTTGAGAAAATTGTACCGTAAAAATCAATTTGAACTCACCATTAATCGCGCGTTTGTTGAGGTTATCAGCGCTTGTGCAAACCGGGGAGATGAGGATACATGGATTTCTTCGGAAATTAAAAGTGTGTATACAGAATTGCATGAGAAAGGTTGGGCACACAGTTTTGAAGTTTGGTATGAAGGCTCATTGGTGGGCGGATTGTACGGGGTTTCCATCGGTAAAGTATTTTTCGGAGAAAGCATGTTTCATAGCATGACCGATGCCAGTAAAATTGCTTTGGTGTTTTTGGTCGAATTTTTACGAGAACAAAACTTTGAAATGATTGATTGTCAATACCTAAATCCCCATCTGTTGCAGTTTGGTGCATATGAAGTTTCTCAAGAGTTGTTTCTGGAAGAATTGCGGAGGATTTTGAAACAATATTGATACAAAGACAGTTTAAATCGCATTTTTTGTCATAAATACGCCAATTTTGTATTGTGAATCTTCAACTGACCATCGAGGGTAAAGCCTATCTCGCAGATTTAGCTAAACCCAATGATCTATCTCTTTCTACCGGACCTGGTGGGGATAATCCCGGGGCATTTTTTATCAATGAAGCTCAATTTGAGCCCATTCGTGTTGGTGGATTTGTTGGGTCGGTGGCAGAAGGTGGCTCAGCCAATTGTGAAATATTGAGGTTTTGCGCCCATGGCAATACTACCCACACCGAATGTATGGGACATATTACCCATTCGCGGATTGTATTGAGTGATGTACTTACGGAATTTTGGTTTACCGCTCAATTGGTTACCGCAGAACTTACCGTTGGTCGTTATGTTAGTTTGAGTGAAGTCAAAAGTTGGAGGTTATATGATGTGGATGCATTGATTGTGAGGAGTTTGCCAAATCAGATTGAAAAAAAACAACGCCAATGGAGTGGCAGTGAGCCGCCTTATTTCGAACCAGAGGCTCTGTCGTTTTTGCGCGAGGCAGGCATACAACATTTGCTTACCGATTTCCCAAGTGTTGATCCAGAAGTAGATGAGGGTAGGTTAAGTGCGCACCATGAATGGTGGGGATTGCCACAACGCTTGGTCGGTGGTATAGTGGATACAATTGCGGATTCACATCCTAGGTTAAAGGCCACCATTACTGAATTGATTTATATTCCGGAGGATGTGTTGGATGGATTGTATGCATTGAATTTACAATGTCCAAATTTACGAACCGATGCGGTGCCTTCCCGACCTGTTATATATCGTTTAACGCCTTGCGCTGATCGTTGATTTGATGAACGAGAAGTGGTTGTACGCGGCAAATATGGTGGTGAGTCGATTCATCAATGCGGGCCGACGCAGGTTGCCGCAACAGATTCGTAGTGTCATGGTTGTGAAGTGGGATGAAATAGGGGACATGGCTTCAGCAGTGCATGTCTTTGATTTGATCAAAAAAGCGCACCCTCAAGCAGAAATTACGATACTGTGTAAGCCTATTGTAGCTACTTTGATTGAAAATCATCCAGCCATATTCAAGGTGATTACCGGTGTGGAAGACTGGAAAATGGGATATGATGTTGTGGTGGAATTGCGGGGTACATGGGGTACTTTGCTGAAGTCGCTCCACTGGACTACGGGTCCCAAATACCGTTTGGATCGGGGATGGATTCGATTCAGACAACAGGGAAATCAACCCCACGAGTTATTGACAAATTACCGCATAGTATTGCCTTTGACACGGCCAGATAGCGGTGGTGTTTTGGCAGATGAGGCATTGATGAACGAGAGAAAGCTGTATCCGAGTGGTGCAGACAGAACAACAGCCGAGGTTTGGAAACGTTGGGCCTTGGAAGGTTGTAGTGGGGATGTATTGGGGTATGCAATTTTGCATACTGGGGCAAGGAGTGTGTTAAGGCGTTGGCCAGCGGCGAGGTATGCGCAACTGTCAAGTTGGTTATTGGCTGAGAAAAAACTGATGCCCATTTGGGTGGGCACCTTGGAAGAGCAGTTTCAAATACAGGAAGCGATGGATTGCGGTGGAGAGGGAAAAGTATGGATTTCAGGCGTAACGCAGCCGGCATCGGCTACATTACTGTCGTTTTTTGCTTTTATTCAACAAGCTTCACTTTACATAGGAAACGAGAGTGGGCCACTTCAGTTGGCTGATATTGCTCAAATTCCCTTGGTTGCTATATATGGTCCCGGTGTCCCCCAAGTATTTTACCCATTGTCTAAACGAAGTTGCGTTTTGCATGAAATATTGGCTTGCAATCCTTGTGATCAAGTGGTTTGTTCTCAGCCAATGGATCGCTGTATCGATCGGATAACATTGCCATTGGTAAAATTAGCGGTTGATCAAGTATTGGGTTCAACGGAATCGTTCGTCCAAAAAATAAACAGTCCATTTAATTAAATTGGTTGTGATCTTATTGATAACACGGTTTTTCAAAGGTATCTTCGATATTTTCAGGTAGAGAGTAACGTATGAGAAAAGCGTTTGAGGTAACGGTACTGGGTACATCGTCAGCAACACCGACGAAATACCGACATCCTAGTGCGCAGTATGTGCGGTTGGAAGGCAATTATTTGTTATTGGATTGTGGGGAAGGGGCGCAAAGGCAGTTGTCAAGGTACGGATTGCGGGTGCTGAAGATTTCTCATGTGTTTATCACCCATTTACATGGGGATCATTATTTTGGGTTACCTGGTTTGATCACCTCGATGGCGTTGTATGGGAGGACTGAGCCTCTGGTGATTGTCGGACCGCCTGCGTTAGAGAGTATCATGCAGGTGCTTATCACAGAAAGCGATTCGGTGCTTCCCTATGAATTACAATATATCCGAACGCAAATAGATTCTTTAGAAACGGTCGTAGAAACGGAGCAATTCAAAGTCGTTTCTGTTCCGTTGAAACACAGAGTGCCTTGTACCGGATTTCTTGTCCAAGAAAAAGGACCTGAACTCAAACTCAATGTGGATGTCTGTGTAAAATACAAAGTCCCAGTGGAACATTACGATGCAATTAAATTGGG
>SXYY01000076.1 GCA_005788145.1 Bacteroidota bacterium | reverse complement strand
CCCTTGTTCACACATTGGGCCATGATCTGATTGTCGAAAAGGAAGTTGTCTGAGTTCATATCCCATCGAATCGATTCCAAAACTTCGCGAGAAAAGGCCCTGTACCCAGTATGGTATTCCGATAATTTTTGGTCAATCAAGATGTTTTGCGCCAACGTGAGAATGCGGTTGGCAATGTATTTTACCATCGGCATGCCCCCTTCCAGTGCCCCTTTGCCCAATATGCGTGAGCCGATCACAATCGGATAAATGTCAGTGGCCACCAAATGCGCCATCGCGGGAATCAATTTTGGGGAGTATTGGTAATCGGGGTGAAGCATGATGACGATGTCGGCCCCCAAATCCAGCGCCGCGCGATAGCAGCTCTTTTGGTTGCCCCCGTACCCCAGGTTTTTTTCGTGTTTGATGAGGTGTTTGATGCCCAATTTGGCACCTACCTCTAGGGTGTTGTCGCCCCCAGCATCGTCAACCAATACCACATCGTCGACCAAGTCGAAAGGGATTTCACGGTAGGTCTGCTCTAGCGTAAGCGCCGCATTGTATGCCGGCAATACCACCACCACTTTTTTCCCGTGAATCATGTTGCGAAAATAAGGGATTGGCGCTAAGGTCTCGCAAATTCGATGCGATACTCCATGTAAACACCAGCCGTCCACCCAAAAAAATCAGGCATCGCATACTCATTGGTGACGTTCAATGTGCCTGTGTGTAAATTGTATTTCTCCCAAAACCTCCCAGTAATTGCGAACTGGGTTTCAACCGATTGCAGATACCCTTTTATGAGTTCGTATCGCTTGGTTGCGAGCAATTTCGACGAATGACTCATCAATTCATTGCCTTTGCTGTAATTTCCCAATGCCTCCGCCACAAAATGGATGAGGGGAGGCCAAGCATTGGGACTGTTCCACTGGGTGGACCACCGCGCCTGATTTGATGATGAAGTGGTAGAATCAGATAAAACGGGTAAACAAGGATGCACGCCATAGCGATCCACAAAAGCGGAACTGAGCGAATAAAGTGCTTTACGGTGCTTGGGGTTGTTCGGTGCAATCCTGGCAAAGTAGGGCATGAACTGCGACGCGTTGCTATTGCGATGAATTCTGCCTAGAGCGATGTCGTAATCCCAATACCTTCCAGTATGTTTGTCGCAGAAAAGTTTGTTAATCAGTGTTTTACGATTCTTTGAGATGGACTTCCACTGGTTTGCCTTTTGTTGATTTCCGAGTATTATGTAGCCTTCAAAAAGGGTTCTTTCGGTGATGTACAGCAAACAGTTAAGGTCGAGCGGGGCGATGTTCATGCAACGCGCATTGAACCGCGGTGTGAAGTCCCAACCACTTTCCGCTTCGGCGAGCATATGTCCCAGCAGCCAAAGTCCCTTGCCCTGTTTTGGTTGGTTGGGTAGTTGGAAACTGTCTTGGTTTTGTTGGGCCAATAAGGAATCGAATCCATCGCCCAATCGACCCGAAAGAAATCGCCCAAAACGCAGTAGAAAAGCATCATTGGCATTGTGGCCATAGTGGTTGTATCCAAGCGAATGGGGTGCGCGTTTGCGCTCAGAATTGGAAAGTCCCAGAAAACGCTCACGCATCCACCAGTTGTGTTCCATTTCCAATGCGTGGATTGCTCGATTCAGCCAAGCGGTGTCTTTGGTTACTTTATAAATGTCTGAAACCATCGCACCGAGCATGGGTGGCTGACTGCGATTGGTCATGGAATATCGGTTGGCGTTGGGTACGTACCCGAACTTTTCTACTAGCCAAATCAGGTTGTCGCAGTTGTTGATGGCTTGTTGCAGCGCAGCTTTTTCGTCAGTTGTGGGTTCGCCGCTTCGCTGGGGATGGGTGCCGTAGGCAATGAGACCACGATTGATAAAATAGCTGTCCCAGTAGTACATCTCCTGAAACATTTTGTTGCCCGACAATGTGGGGGTCGCGTAGGGGTTGGGAAGCCCGATTAGGTCCGCAGAATCGTGGTCAAGCCCGCGTAGGCTGTTTTTCCAATTTTGGACATAGTAGGTCAGCGGGGTGGATTGCGCTTTTCCCTCAAGGATGCTTGAGTCTCCTGTATTTTGGGCCAAGCAGCATGTTGCAACCAATAACATTGGAAAAAGGACTGATCTAACAGCAATTCCGATGAAGAAGGTGCGATTGGCCCGTTGCATGGGTCAAAAATAAGCGGGTTTTACCGCATTTACTTGGGACGCTTACAATTGCGCGGCGATGCCATCCCACAATTCGATGCGGGCACGCAAGGCTTCTTGTGCGGTGGCTGTGGCTTCAGTCCATTTCTGCGCATCATCGCCGCAAACGTGGCTCAGCAACAACGCTGATAGACCCGCATGGTGATCGCCATCCAATTCGATGTGTCTTTCCAAGTAGTAAATGAATGTGTTGAACTGTTGATCATTGGCATTGAGTTCTTTTACCATCGCAAGGAACATGTCTGGGATGAGGTCTTCACGTCCGAACGCAAAGGCAGCCGCCACTTCGTGTAAGCGGTCGCGACCGATGATCTCAAAGGTGCTCGAAACAAATTTTGCAGCAGGCCCGGGAGCTTGGGCATGATTCAGCGCTTCGGCTATGGTGTGCGATTGTTGCAAAGCAGCAACCACTTTGTCGATGCTCGCATGAGATGCGCCCGCTTCGCCCATCGCCCGTTTGTACAATTCGAAATGACTAATGTGTCCGCCTGTTGGATCCTCATCGCTCTCTTCGCCCAAGACGATTTCATTGATGAAAAAGCGCAATTCGGCAGAGCCTTTGGGAACCCATGGCGATTGGGTGCAAGTGAGATGGTGTTGGAGGTATTTGAGGAGCGACATGAAGTCCCAAACCGCATAGACATGGTGTTCCATGAATAGCTGCAGTTTTTCTTGGCTGTTTATCTTGCCGTACAGTGGATGGTTGGCCAACTGTGTTCTGAGGTCTAGGATGTTCGATTGCAAGGAGGCCAAATGGCCATTGGCAGCAGCGATGGATGTCATGGTGCAAAGGTAACAAGGCAACGAAGGTGGGGTTTGAGCGATTGTCGAAGTTTTTGTCATTTTTATCTCATTCTCCGTTTACCTTTTTGGAGGATGTTATATTCGATGACCCGCATCAAGGGTGGGTGCTGCCCATTGAATACGAAAAACCCCAGGGTTAGGCGCTGGTTTTCTTGGTAGTTTTGCCGGTTGTGGCATCAATTTGATTCATGGCCATCATTTCCTTGAGCGTTTTGTTCATGCCATCGGTTGAGCCATCGAGGAAGATGACGTTGCCTTTCCCATCGGAGGCGAAGTTTTTGATGGCTTCGGTCCACATACTAAACAACAAGAACGATGAATCGAGGTCTGCTTCTTTCATTTCGATGGCAGCGTCGCTCATACCTTTGGCCACTTCTTTTCTGAACAGGGCGATACCTTCACCGCGCAACTGGGCTGCGATTTTCTCGGCCTCGGCGGAGATTTTGATCGCGTTTCCCTCGGCTTCAGCGGCTTTGGTTTTTGTGATCAAAAGGGCCTGGCCTTCATTTTCAGCCGCCGCTTTCAAATTTGAAGAAGCCACCACTTGTGCCATGCTCTTGGTGATGACCTCGTCGAAGGTGATGTCGTTCAATTGCAAATCGATGAGGTGGTAGCCCCAAGATTCCAATACGGCATCGATGCCTTCCTTTACAGATTCAACGATTTCTTTGCGGAGGGCGAGGATTTCGGCCTGGCGTTTGGTGGCAACAAATCCACGGATTGATCCTTCAATGGTGCGGATGAGGGCCGTCATAAAGTCGCGGTCGTTCACAAATTTAAACGCCACGTTTTTCAGGGTTTCTTCACGGTTGTCGAACACGGAATACAACAACATCGCTTTGAAATAAACATTGGCTTGGTCCTGGGTGATGGCTTGGAAATCCAATTCAATGCTTCGGTTTTGAATGGATACTTTGCGATAGACCACTTCAAGCAACGGGATGCGGAAGTTTAGTCCAGGGTATAGGATGCGACGATATTTACCAAACATGGTCAAAATGGCCACACTGCCTTGCTGTACGGTCATGATGGAGGAAAGAACCACCAACGCAACCAATCCGATGTAGATGTAATTTGTAAACATAGTGTACCAAAGATACACAAGTTGGCTCATTCATGGTTGCCCATTCACATGAAGCAACTGAAGAAAAGTCCCTAATTGTCGTTTTTGATAAACCTCAGGGTTTTTACCTCTGTGGATGTTTCAATTTGGATTTGGTATATGCCCGCCGTTAATCCCTCAATGTTGATCGATTTTTCTCTTCCCGCCTTCACCAATTGACCCGTTTGAGCGATGATTTTATACCCTACCAATGCAGAAGGAATATCCAAATACAATACATTGTTGCTGGGGTTTGGATACAATCGCCAATCGCCCTGGGAAATGGTTTGTGTGTTCACCGAGCCGCTGCTTCTCACCAATTGAAACTGCCAGAATCCCACGCCGTAATTGATAACGGCTGTTAAACGGGTTGCTGTCAATCCAATTTGGTAGGAACGCGTATTCGGAACGGTGCTTCCACTGCCCAATTCTCCTGCGTTCGTTGCCTTGGGCAAACCCAAGAACAATCCTTTGCCATCAAGGACCAATTGGCCGTTCAAACTGTCAATCGACCATTTACCGACCAAACTTCCGTCATGGGGTGCCACGGGCGCGCCACAACCTTCTTTTCCGGCATTCTGCCATCCTTCTAACCAGGTGTTGGAGCCCATGATGTTGCGGAAACTGCCGTCTTTGTTGATTTGGTAAATGTCGTCGAATAAACAAGATCGGGTCGCTACATCCGCAGTGCTATTGCTCCACCAGGTGAGGTTGGCTACGGTAGGACCAACAGCCAGCGATTTCGCCACGGGTTCTATCACCCAGTTGCCTGCCAGCGAAAGGGCTGAAAACGAAATGCTCGAACTTGTGGTGCTGTTGCCACCATTGTCGATGGCTTGCGCTTGAGCGGTGTAATTTCCTATACCTACTTGCATCCTGTACTCATATGGGGCGGAGGTGTCAAGGGACACGGAATCGCCATTGATCATGAATTTGACCTGCTTGATGCTGCCATCCAAATCTTCGGCAGAGGCTTGGACAACAAGCCATTGATTCTCGATGAGGGTGGCCCCCGAAATGGGGTTGTTGATGGTGATTTCTGGCGCGATGTTTCCGCCGTCTTGCACAAAAATGAAGGCCTCGTTGTAGTCGCTATTCACACTGTCGCTCACAGTCAATCGCACTTTGTAAACCCCTTTTTGAATGTTTTTAAAGGTGGGTTTCGAGGCAGTTGCGTTGTTGATGAGGAGTTTTGATGGACCGTAAACCTGCGTCCAAGCGTACTTTAAATACCCCAAAGAACCTGCGCTGCTTTTGCTTCCATCGCATTGAGCGCTATCTGCGGTGCTGGGGTATGAGACGTTTCCACCGGCTTTGGCAATGGGTAGGGCTTTGGGCAGTGGCCCGGTTCGGGTGAATTGTACCTTTCCGATATTCATGCCACCATCGTCGAAACTGAATTTCAGGACGCGTCTGCCCTGTGTCATGGGCAGGTTTTTGATGCTCACGGCACCGAAGGTTTCCCATTTGCCGGTGCTGGGGAAAGTGATGTTGCTTGTAAGCAACTTGTCATCAAGCCACATAGAGAATTTCCCGCCGTTGCCTGCATTGCCATTGGCGTATCGCAAAGAACAATCGTACAAGCCGTCTTGCTGCACATTTACGGTGTATTCTGTCCATTCGCCCGCGTCAATCCAGGTTAAAATGGCTCCTTCTTGGGCATCGTTGCTCACATCGGCTGCTTCTATGGTTCTGAAGTTGCCAAGGTTGGTGGGACTGAAATCGATGTAAGCAATTCCTTGTGCAGAACCACCTTCAAATTGATCAAACAAACCACTTTGGATGTTGCCAGGAATCGAGGCAACGGCTTTGTTATAGGGGATTTGCTCACCAACAACGAGGGTAAATAAATTGCTATTTGCTCGGGCATCGCCCTTGAAAATCTTGGCGTAAAAAGTGTATTTCCCGGCATTCAAAGCGCTGGTTTCGAGGTTCCATGGCTGGCTAGTGATCGTTTTTAATCGCTTCGAGCCCAGCATCCACTGTATGGAATCGGGCATTACGTTTAGGTTGTCGAAATAGATGTTGGCAACGCTGCCTTTATACAGTTGGGCGAAGTCGCTACTGATATGGGCCTGGATGTCGCTGTCGAGACTGGTCTTTAATTTGCGCGGTGGCACTGTGAAAATGTATCCATCCGAATAGGTCACTTTCAGGGTGTCGTTGCCATTGTTCTTTGCTGCGTAGATGGTTTTGTTGCCTTTGGTAAATGCCACGGCCAGCGGATGATTGGCGGTGATGCTGGGGTTCAATCGACCGAGGGCGTTCAATGAATGTAACCAATGGTAGGTTTGTGCATCCGAAATGCCAAATTTGAGGTTGCGATTGGGGTTGCTGTTGTACAACTCGATGGCCTTCGCTGGGTTCGTAAAGGCCAAAAACTCCCAATACACATCGTGCCAAAGGTTGTCGTTGGCTTGGTTGGTCAAAATGCCTGTATTTTTCGCCATCTCCTTCCACAAACGGGTGGCGTAGGCGGTGTCGTGCGCCAAATAAAATGATCCGCCGTGAATGGGATACAATTCGATGCCGTAAGATGCGGCGATGTCGTTCGTCCAAAAGGTACCATTGTCGTAGGAGTTGCCCCACACCCTCGAAACGAGTGCGTACTGCTGTGTTTTGGCAAAATTGCGCTGCTTGATATCAAACCAATACTCTTCGATGGCCGATTGTTCGGTGCAATACAAGTAGATGCCTAGGTCGCGGATGGACTTGTTTTGGGTGATATCGCCCCAGTGAATGAGCGATGAGTTAAACTGCATGCTCTCAGAGGTGGATTCTTGGTCGTTTCCTTGCGGGAAGGTGGCAAATCCGTTGGCCCAACAATGTCCGGTGTAGGGATTGAAGTTTCGTAAATGCGGGAACAGGTTGTCTTTGCGATTGATGGAGGCCGCGTCGCGAACCAATAAATTTACCATGTCGCCATATGATTTGGCCCAACCCGGTTCAAATTCTTCCAAAAACGCCGCCGCATGGATGAAGTAACCCCAATGGAAATGGTGGTCGTTGATGTTGTTGTCTTGCCCATGTCCCGCCGGATAACCCAGCATGGCCGACCACGTTTTGTTGTAGTGGAATAGGAATGCCACTTCGCCGGGGTTGTGGGTGAGCCAATTTTCTAGCCTTGATTTGATGGTTTTGTGGATGCGCATCACCGAAGCTTCTTCTCCCATTTCATGGGCGATGCGTGCGGTTTGGATGAGGCGATTCATTACCTGTCCTTCGTTGTAAGAGTCTGTCCATGTAGCCAATCCCTCGTATTCCAATGCATTGATTTTTTGTTGGAGTTTGGCCGGGTCGAAACCATCGCTCAGAAAATCTACGTACGGTAGGGTGGGGAGAATGCCTTTGAAGGTCTGAGAAACGCTGAAATTCTTGCGGGCAATCATCTTGAGTGTGCCGCGGATGCTGCTGTAATTGTAGGAGAGGAAGTCGCTGGCGGCGAGGGTGCTGCGCGACCAATGATGGGGCAGTAATCCAACCAATGGAAGAGAGTCTTTGCCCTCGTGTACTTGGGTTTGAATGGTAAAATCGGTGGTTACCGTGCTGTTCTTTTCGTTGTATTCAAAGTTTGCCAATGTGTTGACCGGTTCTACGTAAGCATATCGCTGAAAGGAATCGGCGAGTGTGCTCAGTTGGTTGCTGTTTTGGGGTAGCATCAGCATCGACCAATGATTTTTGCCGTTGAGTTTGGATGTGTAGGTGTTGCCGTTTTTGGTCCAACTACTGCCTTTGGGTGCATAAACAACAAAATCGGCGCCATTGTAGGCATTTTCGATGATGATTTTCTCGTTGGCGATGGTGGCTGTGCCGCTGTTGATCTTGACGGAGGCTTCATCGGTACTGTCTTTTTGGTAGTATAGGAATGGCATGCCCATGCCAACGGTGGTTTGGAATCGATGTCCGCCGTTTTTCCATTCGATGGTAATCAACCAATCGCTGTAGTGAGAAATGTAGGGGGCGTTGTGGTTGAGCGATGTGACGCCGGTGGTGATGGGTTCGATGTCGGAGATGACACCCCACGGAATATAGGAGGTTACCAGTCCGGCATTCACCGTTTTGAGGGTGAGTGGGTAGTTGAAAAGGTTGTCGCAGTGAGCGTTTTTCACCTTGGCCGACCACCAGTCATTGGTGGGGACGGGTTTGCTTTTCAGAGAGTCGATGAGGTAGGGGGTGCCGGAGGGGTATCCATTTCTGCCTGCTACATCGGTGCCGGGGAATGTGTTGGTATAACTACCGCTGCCGACTTTGATGGTTTGCGCGTTGGTGTTGAACGTGGATAACAGACTTGTGGCTAAAACCAAAAGTGATGGGGAAAAGCGAAGCAGAGTTTTCAAAAGCTGGAATGCACCTGTAGGGTGTAAAACGAAGGTAATATATTATTGTAAAAATTACAATAATGCAAGATAGGACTGGAATGAGGGTTTTGTAGCTTGGTGTTATTAATTATTTTAGTAAGTAAAAGATAATTAATGGATTGAGTATTTTTTTTGATGTGGTCATGCATGGGTTTATCATATGTTTGTGTTATGAAACTAAACAATATTTTGTTCGCGTTCATGGCAGTTGCGATGTTTGCGGGCTGTGAAGAACCTGTTACGCAGAAAGAATGTGGGGTTATTGTCTTTAAAAATGCCGATGGCCATGGCTTGGCTGCCGCACCCACGGATTTGCCTTACGCGAATTGGGAGAATGCGAAATTGGCCTGTGAAGACCTGGTGCTTGATGGATGTGATGATTGGCGCTTGCCAACCAATGAGGAGTTAAATCAATTATATGCCAATAAAGATAGAATTGGTGGTTTTGCTCAGTTTGATTTTTATTGGAGTTCAACTTTGGTTGGTATGGATGATGCATATACGGTTGAATTTGACAATGGCAAGACAATTGCCGATAACAAAACAACCAAAAATTCTGTTCGGGCGGTTCGGTCGTTTTAATGATTTGTGAAAAATAAAATGAGTTAATTCCTCTATTCCAAGTACTTGCTTGATTGTTACAGATAGGGGTTACTCGCTGCGCTCGTGATCCCGGGGAAGGTACTAACCCAATGCCCGCTCCTTCGTCGCACAGTTCATTTTATGTTACACTCGCTTGTTCGCTTGGCGAACAGATTCGTTAAACAAAAAATGCCCCGTAAGGGGCATTGGGTTGCAGAGAGGAAGGGATTCGAACCCTCGAAACGCTTTTGGCGTTT
>SXYY01000075.1 GCA_005788145.1 Bacteroidota bacterium | reverse complement strand
TGGTTTGTCACTGCCTTGGGCGCATCGATGGTGTTCTTTGTAAAGGACCTCAACCGAGGTTTTATGGATGTTTTGATGGGCTTCACCGGTGGCGTGATGCTTGCAGCCAGCTTTTGGAGTCTTCTGAATCCCGCGATTGGCATGGCAGAAACACAGGGTTTTGGGAACATGGCTTGGTTGCCCGTGGGCATCGGTTTCTTGGCTGGCGCGTTTTTCTTGTTCGCATTAGACCAATATCTGCCACACCTTCACCTCAGTGCCCCGATCGAACAGAGCGAAGGGGTAAAAACCAAATGGAACCGAACCATATTGTTGGTTTTGGCCATTACCCTACACAACATTCCCGAGGGTTTGGCGGTGGGCGTAGCGTTTGGAGCCGTGGCTGAAGGATTGCCTGGGGCTGATTTGAGCGCCGCCATAGCACTCGCCATAGGCATCGGCATTCAGGATTTCCCCGAAGGATTGGCCGTAGCATTGCCCTTGAGAAGATTTGGACTATCTCGACGGAAATCGTTCATGTGGGGACAATTATCCGGCGCAGTGGAACCACTCGCAGCCATGTTGGGCGTGGGCCTTGTGATGATTGCAACACCCATCTTGCCCTACGCATTGGCGTTTGCCGCCGGTGCCATGATTTATGTGGTTGTTGAAGAGGTTATTCCCGAAAGTCAGCGCGATGGAAACACAGACAAAGCCACTCTAGGACTGATGTTCGGTTTTGTATTGATGATGGCGCTGGATGTAGGATTGGGTTAATGCACCCGGTCGCCACGCAGCTCCAAATTGGCCATAATTTCGGCCTCGGCGACCAACATTTCCTCCCATCTGCGCTTCACTTGGTCTTCCGGCAAATAGTGTTTGGCCAAATCAATGAACATGCGGTAATGGCCTGCCTCTGAAACCATGAATTCATAATAGAATTTGCGCAGGTATTCGTCTTGACAATAAAGGCTCAGGAGTCTGAATCGCTCACACGAACGGGCTTCAACCATTGCGGAAACCAGCAGGTATTCCATCATCGTTTGTTCGCGAGAACCGCCCTTGCGCATTTGGTTGTGCAAAGCCACAACATATTCGTCTTTCCGCTGTCGGCCCAAATTCAGACCCCGCTTTTTCAACTCTTTCAATACTTTGCGAAAATGTCCCCACTCCTCCGCAACCAACGGTGTAACTTCATCGACCAACCGTGCATGATCAGAAAATTTCACGATGAGCGTAACACCCATGGTGGCCGCCTTTTGCTCGCAAAAGGCATGATCGGTTAAAATCTCTTCGATGGTTTTCTCGGCCACATTCACCCAGCGAGGATCGGTGGGCAATTTGAGTCCCAACATACGAACGGCTTCCAAATTGGCAGCCAAGGTGGTATCGTGGGATTTCGACAATTCTTTGCCAGCAACATTCGCTTCCGGAGCATTGATTGCTCCCTCCTCACTGTAAAACTCATCCGAATAACCTGGGTGAGAAACCGTTACATGTTGCTCTTTGGGCTTCATCATTAACCTTCGATTTTACTCACGCGATTTTGATGTCTGCCGCCTTCGAACTCAGCGCCGAGGTATGCATCCACAATGGCAAAGGCTTTCTCTTGGGGAACAAATCGAGCCGGCAAACAAATGACATTGGCGTTGTTGTGTTGCTTCGCCAAAGCACTAATTTCTGGCTCCCAGCAGAGAGCTGCGCGCACACCATTGTGTTTATTGGCGGTGATACAAACCCCGTTCCCACTGCCACAAATCAATATGCCACAGCATGCTTCACCGGTTTCAACCGCTTCGGCCACTTTGTGCGCATAATCGGGATAATCAACGCTATCGGCCGAATCTGGGCCCATATCGACCAATTCAAATCCTTGTTCAATCAAGTGAACAATCATTTCATTTTTTAACTCGAATCCTGCGTGATCCGATCCTAAAGCGATGGTTTTATTACTCATTGTCTCGATTTTTTTCAACGCGTTTGGCGACGTAAATCCCCACCACATACAAACCCATCAAAGGTGTTCCCAACAAAAGCTGACTGAACACATCGGGCGATGGCGTGGCGATACCCGCTATCAAAAAGATGACCACCACGGCGTATCTCCAATTCTTCTTGAGGAAGGTACTACTCACAATGCCAAGTTTCGCCAAAACATAAATGAGCACAGGCAACTCAAAGACCAAGCCGGTTGCCAAACTCATGAATGTCACAAAACCCGTTACGCTGGAGATGGTGATGATGTTTTGTATTTGAGGATTCAAAGAATACCCCAATAAAAAGTTCGATGCCAAAGGCACCAAAAAGAAATAAGCAAAAAACAAACCCGTGAAAAAGAGCAAAGAAACGATCGACAAACTCCGACCTGTTTTCTGTATTTCTTTCTGACTTAACGCGGGCTTAACAAAGCTCCAAATTTGATAGGTAATATACGGAAAAGCAACGACAAATCCAACAACAAACGCAATTTTAAATGCACTAACGAACTGTCCTTGAATCTGTTGACTCTGCATCACCAACGGCGGAGGCGTCCAACACAGCGCATCCGAATTCATCAGTGTATGCCCCGCCTTGCAAAAAAAACGGTAGCCAAAGAAATCGGGTGTGAAAGGACTCAAAACAATCCATTCAAACAACTTCTCTACATAGATAAAACCAACCACCGTGCCCAACAACAAAACAATCGCCACACGAAATAAGCGTTTCCTGAGTTCATCGATGTGATCGAAGAAACCCATGTTCTTCTCGTAAGGATACAACTCCTCGGGCTGATCTAAAGGCATATTCGGTGCTGTTCCAAATTACATCAACATCCCGCCGCAAACCGACAAGGTCTGTCCGGTTACATATGTACTCATATCGCTTGCCAAAAACAAGCAAACATTGGCCACATCCTCTGGCGTTCCACCACGCTTCAATGGAATGGTTTCAGCCCATTGTTTGCGCACATTTTCATCCAACGCATGCGTCATCTCCGTTTCAATGAAACCGGGTGCCACCGCATTGCATCGCACATTTCTGCTGCCCAACTCCTTGGCAATACTCTTGGTAAAACCAATCATACCCGCCTTGGATGCCGCATAATTCGCCTGCCCTGCATTGCCCATCACCCCCACAACGGAAGTCATGTTGATAATGCTACCTGCACGGTTACCCAAAAAATGCTTCAAAAACGCTTTTGTGAGGTTGAATGCCGACTTCAAATTGGTATCAATCACCTCATCCCACTGCTCTTCCGTCATGCGCAACATCAACGTATCCCGCGTAATTCCGGCGTTGTTGATCAAACAATCAATCTTGCCAAAATCGGCAATCACCGTTTCTGCCAACGTCATACTCTGCGCAAAATTGGCCGCATCCGACTGATAACCTTTGACTTTCACGCCGTATTGGGCCGATAATTCCTGTTCAAATGCACGTGCTTTCTCCACACTTGAGGCGAAAGTAAACGCGATGTTACAACCATTTTTAGCGAAAATTTCAGCAATTCCCTTGCCGATTCCCCGAGAGGCACCTGTAATGAGAGCGGTTTTTCCTTGAAGCATGCTGCGAAGATAACTTATCTTCGCGAAATGCCCCATTGGTTGGATACGGGAATTGAGTATTTAAAAGGCGTTGGTCCCCAAAGGGCCGAGGCACTCAAAAAAGAATTGGGCATCCATACCCTCGGTGATTTGTTGAGTCACTACCCTTTCCGACATGAAGACCGGTCTCAGGTGTACCGCATCAACGGCCTACAAGGCGATGATGTATGGGTGCAATTGCAAGGCACGGTCCGCCCAGTGGGCATGACGGGTCAGGGCAATGGTCGCAGATATGTAGCCATGCTCCACGATGGTAGTGGCGAAATTGAACTCGTCTGGTTCAAGGGCATTGTGTATGTGGATCGAATGCTGAAACCTGGCACCACTTATCGCGTTTATGGCAAAATCAACAACTTCAAAGGCAAATTGAGCATCGCCCACCCAGAACTCGATGCCCTCATCCCCAATGCGCCCATCAAGCCACTCAGTCTGGTCCCGGTCTATCCCCTCACCGAAGGGATGCGCAGAAAAAAACTGGAAAACAAATTCCTGGTAACCGCCGCGCAAAACGCCGTCAATAGCACCCTCTACGATATCCCCGAGAACCTTCCACAAGCCATTCTCAACAAATACAAATTCATTTCCCGGAAAGACGCAGTCAAAGAATTGCACTTTCCGCAAAATTTGGCGCGGTTGGAAGAGGCCAAACGACGGTTGAAATTTGAAGAACTTTTCTATTTGCAGTTGCGACACCTCATGCTGAAAGGCTTCAGAAATCGCACCTACAAAGGACTTGTGTTCGACAAAGTGGGTACCTATTTTCATGATTTTTACGACAACCACCTGCCTTTTGAACTTACTGGCGCACAGAAAAGGGTGCTGAAAGAGATACGCAACGATTTCAAAACAGGTAAGCAGTGCAACCGTTTGATTCAAGGCGATGTAGGATCTGGAAAAACCATGGTGGCCATGCTCAGCATGCTGATTGCCATTGACAACGGTTACCAAGCCTGCATGATGGCGCCAACGGAAATTTTGGCCAATCAACATTTTGACGGACTGCGGGATTGGGTTGAAACGCTCGGATTGCGGATGGAGCTGCTCACCGGCTCCACCACCAAGAAAAAGCGGGAACAACTGCTCATCGATCTTGCGGATGGACAAATTCACATCTTGGTCGGCACACACGCCCTCATCGAACAAGATGTGCAATACAAACAACTGGGATTGGTGGTCATCGACGAACAACATCGATTTGGCGTGGCACAGCGCGCGAAACTTTGGAAAAAAGGACACGTCCTGCCCCACATTTTGGTCATGACAGCCACCCCCATTCCGCGCACCTTGGCCATGACAGTCTATGGCGATTTGGATGTGAGCGTAATTGATGAAATGCCCGCGGGAAGAAAGCCCATCGTTACGGTTCACCGACAAGAATCCATGCGTCCGGCCATCATGGAGTTTTTGCGCAATGAAATTGCCAAGGGCCGACAGATTTACTATGTATTCCCCTTGATTGAAGACAGTGAAAAGTTGGATTTGAATAGTTTGATGAGCGGGTACGACATGGTTTCAACGTATTTGCCACCGCCGCAGTTCAAATACAGTATCGTTCATGGAAAACTCAAAACAGCAGAAAAAGATGCTTCCATGAATTTGTTTAAAAACCACCAAACCGACATTCTCATCGCAACGACTGTGATTGAAGTGGGTGTAAATGTCCCCAATGCATCCGTGATGGTCATTGAAAATGCTGAGCGATTTGGCCTGGCACAATTGCACCAGCTGCGGGGTCGCGTTGGCCGAGGCAATGAGCAGAGTTATTGTGTTTTGATCACCAAGCCGGGCTTGGGAGAGAACGGGTACAAACGCATCTCTACGATGGTCAACACCAACGATGGATTCGAAATTGCTCAAGTTGATCTGGAATTGCGGGGCCCAGGAGAACTGGATGGCACCAAACAGAGTGGGGTCCTTGAACTCAAACTGGCCGATATCCGCTACGATGAATCCACCTTGATTGCAAGCCGGGTTGAGGCCCAACAGTGGTTAGAATCGGATGAACTTTTGATGAAACCCGAAAGCGCGCCCATCAAGGCGGAACTGGCCAAAATCCCAAATCGCACCGTTTGGAGCAAAATATCGTAAGTGAGATTGTGTAAAGTTTTTATAAAGTTTTTCTTCGGCTTTGCCTTGCTTTCGGTTTGGGCGATGTAATTTCACGTCGTAAAATGATGAATATTTTTTCTGAAGTAGGTAGGTACATACTGTTCATGCGATACGTATTCAAACGTCCGGAGCGAGGTCGTGTATTTTGGAATATGTTGCTCCGTGAGATGAACCTCATGGGGGTAGATTCTTTGGTAGTTGTCATTTTAATTGCGATAATTACAGGTGCAGTAACCACTGTTCAGACTGCCAGCCAGCTGGCGTCAGACTCAGGTATTTTACCACCCAGTTTATTCCCCATGGCAATTGTTGGTTCGGTCGTTGGATCAAGTTCTGTTTTGGAATTAGCACCCACCATTACTTGCTTGGTTCTGGCAGGTAAAATCGGCGCCAACATTGCCTCAGAAATCGGCAACATGCGGGTGAGCGAACAAATCGACGCCTACGAAGTAATGGGGATAAATTCTGTGGGCTTTGTCTCTTTTCCCAAAATATTGGCTGGCGTTCTTGTCATTCCCTGCTTGATTGTCATCTCCAATTTCCTGCTGATTTTTGGCGGATTGATTGCCGCTAAACTTACAGGCATCATGACCATGGACGAGTATGTTACTGGTCTAAGAAGTTCCTTTGTACCACTCTACGCCAAGGTATTGATGGTGAAAAGTTATGTTTTCGCATTCATCATCACCAGCTTGAGTTGCTTTCAGGGCTACTACACCATCGGTGGGGCACTTGAAGTGGGTGAAGCCGGAACCAAAGCGGTTACCAAAATCTGCGTAACCATATTGCTGTTCGATTTGATCATTGCCAAACTTTTGCTCTAACACCACACCATGATTCAACTGGTTGAACTAAACAAATTCTTCGAAGAGAAGCATGTTTTGAAAAACATCAATGCAAACTTTCTTCCCGGAGTGGCAAACTTGGTCATTGGTGCTTCAGGCGGTGGTAAAAGTGTATTGGTGAAGACCATGGTGGGTCTCGAAAAACCCAGCAGCGGTCAAGTATTGTTTGAAGGCCAGGACTACCATAACCTCGAATACCAGGAACAACAAACGCTGCGAAGAGAAATTGGTATGCTGTTTCAAGGTACCGCCCTATTCGATTCCCTAACCGTAGAGCAAAATGTGGAGTTTCCCTTGTTGATGTTCTCAAACATGAGCAAGGAGGAACGCATGGATCGGGTGAATTTGTGTTTATCACGGGTAAATTTGATCAATGCCAACAAAAAGACACCCGCCGAAATCTCTGGCGGTATGAAAAAGCGCGTGGGCATCGCCAGGGCCATCGCACTGAACATCAAATACTTGTTTTGCGACGAACCCAATTCCGGACTCGATCCACTTACTTCAAGGGTGATTGATACTTTGCTCCACGACATCACCAAGGAATTCGGCATTACAACCATCATCAACAGCCACGACATGAAAACAGTAAAAGACATTGGTGAACACATTGTATTCATTCACCAAGGTCAGAAGTGGTGGGAAGGCAGCAAAGATGATTTGATTGAAGCACAAAAATCCAATCCTGAACTGGATGCCTTTGTAAAGGCGAGCTTCTAAAACTGATCAGTGTTTGATTTTTACACGTTTCAGCACCAAACGATTGGCAGCATCATTCTGTAGGCCCTCAACCCAAGGTTGAGTCAAGCGAATACTCTTGTCGTAATACAAAGGAATCACCGGCGCCTGATCAATCAAAATTTGGTTGGCTTGTTGGATGTATTGTTTTCGCGAAGCCCCCTTTTGATTACCCTCACCGGCTTCTATCAGGTGGTAGAACTCATCGAAGCGAGCGTTCTCAAAGTGGGTGTAGTTTGGTCCCATCGGAGACAAATAAGGCCCATAATAACAAGCCAAGAAATTCTCCGCGTCGGGGTAATCCGCAATCCATGAACCACGAAACAACATGAGCTTGCCCTCATTGCGCAATTGCCGCAACATGCCACCGGTTTGAATATCAACCTTGATTTTCACACCCAAACGTCCCCAAGTTTCTTGCAAGTACACCATCATATCCAAGTAATCTGCCGTGGTCGAAAGCAAAATTTCCGGTTTCTTGGTTTGCTTGGCATAACCCGACAGTTGGTATTCGCTCATTGCCTTTTGCCAAGAAGTATTGGTTTGGAGGGCCGTGCCATTTTCGGCACTGTTCAAAACAGGCGGCACTACCCCTCGATCACCGGGATCGCCCAATCCATTCCTGAAGAAACGCACCAATTTCTGCTTATCAACGGCATAAAATAGGGCCCTACGCAAGTGAACATCTTTGAGCCAATTCGTGCTTCCGGGATAATCGCCCAAATAACACCCCACGTACTCCGTGTTGAGAAACGGGGTGATGATGGCCTTCATATTTTGGGCATACTTGGGCTTTAATGTAGCATGGTCGGTTAGTAACTCATCCTTAAATGAACCTTCCAAACCATTGAAAAAATCATAACTGCCCGCTGCGAATTGCATGAATGCCGTTTGTTTGTTCTTCACGAAGGTTACGTTGATGGCATCTAGATATGGCAGTGGAATCCCTTGGGAATCTTTTTCATGGTAATGCGGATTCTTTCGCATCACCAATTTGATTTCTTCCTCCCATCGACGGACATAGAAAGGTCCTGTTCCAGTAGGGTTTCTAGCGAGATACGATTTATCGAGGTTGGCGTATTCTTTCGGAACGATATACCCAAAATTGGTGGATAGCAACCCGAGTAAGGAGGCTGTGGGCGAAAGCAACTTCAGCACAAAAGTGGAATCGTTCGGCGCGAGAAAGACGCGATGTAACTGAGAATCGATTTTGCCCGCGAAGATCCAAGCCCCGGGGGAACCTGTGGCGGGGTCGGCAATCCTTGAAAGACTGTAGGCCACATCCGAGGCAATCATCTTTCGGGTGGTTATATTGCCTTGTTTATCCACAAAACAAAAGTTCACATCCGAGCGCAGGTGAAAGGTATAGTTCCGAAGGTCTGCTGAAATATCCCAAGACTTGGCCAGTGCGGGAACCGCCTGTAATTGGGCATCGAGATCAACCAACCCATTAAAAATTTGCGATACAATCCAATTTTCTGACTGCGATCTTACGAAAGCTGGATCCAGCGTAGTGACAGAAACATCTTCATTGTAGTGAAAGACTTGTTGTGGAGATTTTTTATCAACATTTTTACAACCCCCCAAACCCAAAACTGTGAATAAAAGTAGCCCGATGGACGAAAGCAATATCCCTCCTTTGGAGATAAATTTGTTGTCCGCCAGAATAGAAATTCTTTTCAGAGCCATCATCATTACAAGTTGCATTGAACGCAAATGTATGGATATCGCCCCGAATTGGACCATCTCATAAGGAGGGAAGAATCAACAATCCATTGACATCCTAAACAGCAAAAACAGAAGCACAAAGACATGGGAAAAATCATCGCCATCGCCAATCAAAAAGGAGGTGTTGGAAAAACCACCACCGCCATCAATCTGGCCGCCAGTTTGGCCGTATTGGAATACAAAACATTGCTTGTAGATGCAGATCCACAGGCCAACTCAACTTCTGGTATTGGCTTTGACCCCAAGAATGTGCGCTTGGGATTGTACGAGTGTTTGGTTCAGGAAATCCATCCGCAAGATGTGATTCTGCACAGCAATGTCCCCTATTTGGACTTGCTTCCTTCCAGCATCGACTTGGTGGGTGCTGAAATCGAGTTGTTGGACATGCCCAACCGCGAGCGGATCATGCAAGGTTTGTTGAAGTCGGTTCAAAATCAATATGACTTTATCATCGTGGATTGTTCCCCTTCATTGGGTTTGATCACCACAAATGCACTGTGTGCGGCCAACAGCGTGATCATCCCTGTGCAGTGCGAGTATTTTGCCTTGGAGGGATTGGGCAAATTGTTAAATACCATCAAAATCGTACAGAACCACCTCAACAAGCACCTTGAAATCGAAGGCATTCTGTTGACCATGTACGATGGTCGTTTGCGATTGTGCAACCAAGTTGTGGAAGATGTGAAAACCCATTTCCAAGACATTGTTTTTGATTGCATCATCCAAAGAACCACCAAACTGGGTGAAGCACCTAGCTTCGGGGTCCCTGTGATCCACCACGATGCAGATAGTCGCGGATCCATCAACTACCTCAATTTGGCCAAAGAGGTATTGATCAAGAATGGCCTTATTCAACCTGAAACCGAAATGGCATGAGCAGTACAACAAAAAAGAAAGCCGGATTGGGCCGCGGCCTGGGTGCGTTATTGGAAAACGCCAACACAGATATTACCACATCGAACAGCAATGCCAACACAGGTAACGTTGCGATGATTGCCATCTCGAGCATCGAAGCCAACCCTTGGCAGCCCCGCTCAGAGTTCGAACAAACGGCGTTAAATGAATTAACGGAGAGTATCCGCGTCCATGGAGTAATCCAACCCATCACTGTGCGCAAAATGGGTTATGACCGGTATCAATTGATCTCTGGCGAGCGCAGAACCCGTGCCTCATTGCAAGCCGGACTCACAGAAATTCCCGCCTTCATACGCATCGCCAACGACCAAGACATGCTAGAAATGGCATTGATTGAGAACATACAACGCAGTGATTTGAATGCCATTGAAGTTGCGTTGAGTTACAAGCGATTGCTCGAAGAATGCAATTTAAAGCATGAAGAATTGGGTGAGAGAGTGGGTAAAGACAGAACCACCGTCAACAACTACCTGCGCCTGCTGAAATTACCTGAACTCATTCAAAGGGGCATTCAATTGGGCAAGGTATCTATGGGACATGCCCGTGCGATGATCAACATGGACGATGCCGTTGCACAAATGGAATTGTATGAACAAATCATCCGAGAGGAATTGAGTGTTCGCGATGTTGAATCTTTGGTAAAAGCAAAAAAGAATGGACAGTCACTCGGACTTTCCATGAGTGGGACAGACTGGGATCCAGAAATCGACCGGATCACGGCCGCTTTTTACGAAAAACTTCGCGCAGCCGTTCACTTAAAGGCCTCTGGAAAAGGCAAAGGCAAAATCATCATTTCCTACAAGAGTCGTGAGGATTTGGAACGCATTTTGGGCCTCATTGGCCAATAACATTTGAGACATGGGGAAAGTCGCTTTCTCAAAATCACATTCGCTCCTTCTGGCTTTTGGGCTACTGGGAAGTGGATTGCTTCGGGCGCAGTATTTAGAAGCTCGTCAACCTTCATTGATGTATCTACAGCCCGATTTTGCAAAGAGCAATTTGAATACATGGCAACATCATCCCGATAAATCGTTTCAGTGGGCTGAACCCAAGCGGGACTCTTCTTATGTCCATTCCCCTCGAAAAGCGACGCTGTTGGCAGTGGCATTGCCGGGGGCAGGACAGATTTATAACCGAAAGTATTGGAAAGCACCCATCGTTTACGCTGGTTTGGGTGGAAGTTTGTATGCCATCGGTATGTTTCGGGGAAACATGCGAAGTCTGAACGACAGTATTGCCCAGATATACAGTTTGGGCAAAACGCCCAGTCCATTGTTGTTGGAAGATCGCGACAACGAGCGTTCGCGCCGGGACGTTGCGATACTTTGTTTGGCTGGTGTTTATGTCTTACAGATATTGGATGCAGTGGTGGATGCTCATTTTTATCAATTCAACATCAACGACAAAATTGGGATTGAATGGAATGCCGCTCCCACGCGCATGCTTGCTTTTCATTACCAACTTTAATGGAATTCCTTGATGAATCGACTTGAACAACTGGCTGCTTTTTTACAGGATTCTCCTGAGGATGCATTTTTGCATTATGCGATTGCCCAAGAGCTATACAAGTTAGGGATGCTCGATGCGGCATTGGATAAATATCTGTGGCTTACAGAACACCAACCGCAATATGTTGCCACCTACTACCATTTGGGAAAATTATTGGTAGAGCAGGGCGAAAAAGAGGCGGCCTTGGCTTGGTTCAATCAAGGGATTGAACAAGCCAAGGCCGCCAAAGAATTGCATTCGCTCAGTGAACTCCAGAGTGCCAAATTGGCCTTGGAGTACGATGAGGATTAGTCGCGACTTTGCAATTTTGCCAACAAGCGCAAAATCTCCAAATACAACCAAACAAGGGTCATCAACAGCGCAACACCTGCGAACCACTCCATGTACTTGGGTGCTCCATTGGCTGATTGTCTTTCGATAAAATCAAAATCCAGGATTAAGTTAAACGCGGCAATACCGGCAATCAATGCAGAAATACCGATGCTCAATGGGCTGCTACCATAGTAAAAGCTCTGAACACCAAACATACCCATGATCATGGTAATGAGGTAAAAAACACCCACACCCACTGTTGCGAACACGATGATTTTTGTGAACATTGGGGTTGCACGCAACAAACCAGAGCGATAAGCCAATAACATCACAGCAAAAATCAACAAAGTGATTCCCACAGCATTCATTACGATACCATCGTACATGGTGTTGAAGACCAAAGAAACTGCACCCAAGAACAAACCTTCCGCCGCTGCGTATACTGGAGCCAAGTACGGTGCCCAAGATTGCTTGAACATCATCACCAAGCTCGCGATGAAACCAACAATCATACCGCCAATCATGTAGCCAGTAAGACCATTGTTGAACGCATAAGCCAAACCGGCTTCACCTTCGCCACCTTGCACCCCGAATTTCATCCACAAAAATGCTGCGGGCAAAATCATCATGATAAACAAGGCAATGGTTTTGTTCACGGTACCACTCACCGTCATTTCACCTTCGTAGGTCGCCGAGCGAGCACTGTCGAAAGCCTTTTCTGAAAATAATGGACTACTCATATTCTGTTGTTATTTTTTTTTCGATTTTTATTTCTGTTTCGATGGGCATTTCAATATTAGGTAATTAGCGAATCAAATGCAACGTCCCTGTATTTTGATAACGCTTATCTTTAAAATCACTGTATCTAAAGTCGTACACATAAATCCCCTCCATGGCAAGTATCCCATTCACAAAACCATCCCATCCCACCGTTGGATCCGTTGATTCAAAGACTTTCTCACCCCAGCGGTTATAGATGGCTAACTGAAAGGTTTTCAACCCGCCAGTGTAGGGCAAGAATACCTCATTCTTTCCATTTTCATTGGGTGTAAAGGCATTGGGAATAAAGACAACCGGTTCGAAGTTGATGACGATATCATTGCTCCAACTGATGCGTGTACCGCCCAATTCATAGGCTTTGATTCGGAAAATCTGTTGGTAATTATCTTGACCATTGTTGAAATTATCGGCACTCACCCCAGGATAACTCTGATACAGTTGGAAACCCGATGTACCGGGCAGTGCGCGATAGAGTTCGTATTTGGCAATACCATTGGCAAAACCTTGATAATCTGAGAAGGATATGTTCATGGAGAAAGGCCCTGTTTTCACTCCTTTGAGAAGTGAAGATGTGTGGGGTGTTGAGAAAATTCGGGTACCGCAGAGATTCAGCGTTGAAACCCGGTATTCGTATGCTGTGGCATCGGGGGAAATTGTATTGTCGATGTACAAGGTATCTGTCGGTGAAGTACTTCCTACGGCTGCAAAGTTGGAGCCGCCCGCAGGGCGGCGCTCAATATCGATCACACCTGTATTCCGGCCGCCATTTAACAATTCATACCGAACCCACATACTGCCATCCGCATTGGGCGGAGGGGCAATACTAACCCATCTCAAATCCAAGGTGGAATTGTCTACATAAACCTCCTTGCGCAATGTGTCTCCGGCACAGCCCTTGTCAGAGGTTTCAATGACCTGAATGTAACCGGGCTGGGCCGCAGTTGTCCAATCAACCACCACAGAAGTAGTGGTGCTGCCCACACTGCCCACAAAATTGCCGCCACCAACACTCCAATCAAATGTACTTCCCGGCAGTCCAGAAATAGAATAAGAATGTCCAGCAATGTTCGGTTCACATACTGCATCCAGTCCAGAAATAGTCTGTTTTAGTGGCTTGCGGTTCAAAGTAATTGTCGCCGTAACCCAAGGACCGGGACATCCGGTACTGGAAATTGCACGAATCTTCACAGGAAATACACCGAAAGTGTCGCGGTTTATCGACAAACTCCATTGTGAGGAATCCGCCGATATTGTTGGTACCACTTGTAATCCTGAAAAATCGTACTCGTATTTTTTCACGCCCACGACTTTGGACGTCCAATAACCCAATGGCGTCTTCGTTTGACAATAGGTAACATCATTCAATGGCGATAATTTGGGTGCTCCATTCAAAATCACTGGCAATCGCATCAAAGGCGACAAACAAGGCAATTTGCTCACAGAATCATACGCAGTGGCAATTACCCCAACCCATGCAGCACCTGCAACACCCCAATCCACCGAATTCGAGAGCCCCGTCAATGGTCCTTTCAAGGTTCCACCGCTCACACTCCACCCATACGTTTCGCCCTTGACTCCATTAACCTTATACCCTACCCCCATAGACAACTCGCACAAATTGTTCGGACCTTGTGGCGCCTGCCCCGCCAAAGCATGGTTCTTTTTGACCGACAATCGAGCCGTATCCCTACAGCCAAAACGGTCTGTCACCACAACTTGAACCGTTCCAATTCCCAATCCTCCCCAATCCACACTAAACATCGTATCGGCAATCAGCTTGCTGTTGGTAGCTCCAGTAGCCGTCCACACATAGGTAGACTTCCACAATTTTTTGTCCAATGTGTAAATGATGCCCTTGTTATTCGGACACACACTCACCGGACCCAAAACGCCATTACCCACTGGGGAACTTACATAAACTGGAAAAGAATCGGGGATGCTGTTACAACCGACACTGTTGGTTGCAACCACTGTCACCAAACCCTTACCGGCCACATTCCATAGCACCTTGGCCTCCATGTTACTGCCAACTTGTGCAGACGACAACAAAGTACCGCCTGAGACTGTAAACTTATAGGATGTCTGTGTTTTGGGCGTTGTAAACGAAGATGACTGATTCAAACAAACCGTATCAACACCCGTAATTATTGGTCGCGCAGGTGCGGCAACGAGATTCACTTGCAAGATGATATCTGCAGTACATCCGTACTTGTTTTTTACAGAGACCGTAATCTTACCAATGGCTGTATTGCCCCAATTGATCTTCACAAACCGACCCGTATCAGATCCATTGATGGTTCCGCCACTCACCGTCCACGTGTAAGTCCTCGTGGCATCATACTTATTGATTTCATATTGCTCAGCTTGGGTATTCTGACACAAATTCACCTTCCCCTTCACCGTTTCTATCGGTAAAAATGGCTTCACGTAAATCAGAACGTTTTGGTTGATGAACTTGGATGGGCAGGCATTGTCATAGGCTTCAAAGGTTACCCGAAAAGGCGTTGTGGTATTGATGTTGCAATCGGGCGTCCAACAGAACTCAGAGGTAACCGATTTTCTCGCTGCATTGGCCGTGGGGGTGAAAGTGGCTTTGGTGCCTTTGTATCCATTGGTACCCGTGAGTATATCTCCGTAAGCCTTGAGCGTGATGATGTCTTGGGTGTCCTTGAGATCTTGACCCGTAATTTTCTTACAGATGGTTTCACCGGCTTCAACGTACCAAGGACTTGGGGTATCAAATCCAAGGGTTGGGCGATTGTTTTTGCTGCAACTAATCACCATGATTTGCAAATCAAGTCTCACCGTTGAAATCGCGATGCCGTTGCGCCACTCCGTCACTTCAATTGCCACAGCATACCTACCAGGCGATGGCGACATGTACGTTGTAAGACCGTTAAAAGCATCCACATAGGCATATCCCCCAGACCCAAATGGATTCGCTGTTGAGAACCCTGTTACATACTGTACGTTTTGAAAAGACGTCATGGGATCAGAGCAATTGACTACGCTCACCCAGTTGGCTTGTCCGCCTTGCCATGGCGTTACCAATTTGTAGGAAAGCGAATCCCCATCAATGTCCAACACACGATTCCGAATGGTGGTGGTGTCACCGGCACATATGAACGGTACGGGCAAGTCCAAAAACGATGGCGAACTGTTTGCAATGGCCGTGGGCGGAATGTATCCGTAGTAGGTTTGTCCTTGAAAAGGCGTACCGGTATTATCGATTAAATTATTCTGCGTATTCCTGCAGCATCGCTCCCATTTGAGGTGATACCCCGTGGTTGAGTTTGGCAGCGTGATGCTCACTTCGTATATGCCCTGTTTTAGGCAGGCCTTGGCAACTTCAGGACATGCAGTATTCCCAACCGGGTCTACGGACTTCTCGGAAATCAAACTGGCCTCGAAGGTTGTGTAAAGGGATTTGTTGTCGTTGTAAATGCACAGACCCACTTTCTTCTCGAACTGAATTCCCCCGTCGGCGGGACTGCAATCGCGGTAAGCATAAATGGTGACCCGATATTGCGTATTGGTTGCATTTGAGCCCAATCGCTTGTAAGTAAGAAATCCGCCAACCAAGTGCGTTGCTTCAAGGGCTGGAACCCAACCCAAAAAGCCAAAAATAAACAACCACTGTAGTAGACGTTTCACAAGAAATTCCTCTTTCAAAATTAGACAACTTTTATGCCCAAATGGTTGCAATGACAAGTGTTTGCGATGAAAAAACTATTTTCGCCCCATGAAATTCAATGCAGACTGTCTTCACTTTCTAGGTCACATTCCTTGCAAACCCCACAAGGAGCAAGGCTTTCACTGCGAAAACTGTCCAGCATATATGCCCATTGAGAAGCGCATTTTGATCATCAAACTCGGCGCAATGGGCGATGTTATTCGAACAACACCCCTGATTACTCGATACAAGAAACGCTTTCCGCATGCCAAATTTACTTGGATAACCTTATTTCCTGACATTTTGCCCAAAGGTGAAATCCACGAAGTATACAAGTTGGGCATTGAAGCGAGTTTGTACGTGACAAATGTGGATTGGGACATTGCCATCAACCTCGATAAAGAAAAAGAGGCCGCGGCATTGTTGAAAATGGTGAGCGCGAAAGAGAAATACGGCTTTATCCTCAAGGACGGGGCAACACAACCCGTAAATGCCTTGGCAGAGCACAAATTTGATACAGGTCTTTTCGATGACGTGAGCAAGGCCAACACCAAGAATTATTGCACCGAGATTTTTGAAATCTGTGGTATGCAATACGATGGCGAGCCATATTTGCTCGACAATCATGCCGACAAAGGATTTGTGTGGGACATCGACAGAAGCAAACCGATCATTGGTTTAAACACAGGCTGTGGTGATCGTTGGACAACACGTTTGTGGAGTATTGAAAACTGGATTGAGCTGGCCAAAATGATTGAAAAAGCCGGCTATACCCCTTTACTTCTTGGTGGATCCCAAGAACACGAACGAAACATTGCCATTCAAGAAGGCAGTGGCGCTTGTTATCTCGGAAACTACCCGTTACAGCAATTCATCAATTTGATAGATCAATGCGATTTGGTGGTAACACAAGTAACCATGGGAATGCACCTCACACTCGGGTTGGGCAAGAAAATTGTGTTAATGAACAACATCTTCAACTCCCATGAGTTTGACCTGTTCAACAAAGGCGCCATCGTTCAACCACCCAAGGCATGTAAGTGTTTTTATCGCGGAAGTTGCGTTGATGGCAATAGCTGTATGGAAACATTGAGTCCAGAAGTGGTGATGGGACATGTAGAAACCGTTTTACACGTTCCATCCAACTGATAACTAAGCTTTTCGGGATTTTTCATCTCCGATTGTAAAATTCCACGGAAGTCACTATTTTTGCAGCCCTCAACGGCGAGGTAGCTCAGGTGGTTAGAGCGCAGGATTCATAACCCTGAGGTCGGGGGTTCAATTCCCCCCTTCGCTACAACAATGAAAAAGTCACCATCATTGGTGACTTTTTCTATTTTAACAAATTCAAAAGCCCTAAATTTGTTGAGATGCGCACATCTAATTGCACTTCCTGTCAAACAGCTTCCAAAAGATTTAGTCAGACATTTTTTTCACGACAATTCCTAGCGCTGCTCTTTTTATTCAATTGCTTTGCCATTACAAATTCGTTTCCAGTTAACGGCACTGATAGTTCTACATATAGCCAAAATCAAGGACCATTAAATTTTCCTTTGGGCTTACAAAATAAAAAAATCGAAACCCCTCTTTGCATGCGGTCGTCCTTTGACAGGCCCTTTAATCCTGCGAGCGACACCAACCAAAAGAAAAAGATCCATTTGCCCGTATGGATCATGAATATGATTCATGATACCATGAGTTCGAAAAAACCCCGTTTCCTTATCTATCCAACCATTGGATATTCGCCGGAAACAAAGTGGGAATTTGGAGTAAGTACAATCACTGTTTTTCACTACAACAATGACACCACACTGCGTCTCAGTGAAATCAGTGCATTCGGATTCTACACCCAAGAACGACAGCTCGGCCTTTGGGTTGACCATGCCATCTATGGCAAAAACAACAATATTCTCGCATTGGGTAAAATGCGCTTTCAAAACTACCCACTATCCTATTATGGTATTGGAACAGATATCGCAAAAAAACCATTGGCTTTGGTGGATGCCACTTATTACAACATAAGGGAACGACTCATTTACCGACTAAAAAATAATTTATTTGCAGGAATTGAATTTGATTATCAACAATTACTTAATCCTGAATTCAAATGGAAAAGTAGTTTGCAATCACCCCTTCCCCAAGGTGCCTTTGGCTCACAAAATCTTGGAGTTGGTGTCGGGGTCATTCTCGATTCTCGTCACAATATGCTCAATGTCCGCGACGGATATCTAGCAGAGATTGCCTACATCAATTATTCCTCGATTTTCGAGAACTCCTTTCCCATGAAGACCTTATTTTTTGATGGACGATATTTCATTCCAACATCTAAGAAACAAGTTCTCGCGATGCAAGTTGTAGGACAGTTTTCAACAGGTAACGTACCCTTTAATCAACTCAGC
>SXYY01000074.1 GCA_005788145.1 Bacteroidota bacterium | reverse complement strand
AGTGACATCGCCTTTGCAAGCACTTGGTCTACGCCACCAACGTTCAAGAAGGCCTGCTCTGGAATTTCGTCCAGTTCACCCTTAATGATCGCTTCGAAGCTTTCTACGGTGTCTTCTGTCTTGACGTATTCACCCTTCAAACCGGTGAACACTTCAGCAACGAAGAACGGCTGCGACAAGAATCGCTGAACTTTGCGAGCACGCGCAACAGTGAGGCGGTCTTCCTCTGAAAGTTCGTCGAGACCCAAGATGGCGATGATGTCTTGCAATTCCTTATAACGCTGCAACAACTCTTTTACGCGTTGTGCACATCCATAGTGTTCTTTTCCCAATATTTCTTCGCTCAAAATACGGCTTGTCGAATCCAAAGGATCCACCGCTGGGTAAATACCCAATTCCGCAATTTTACGAGACAATACGGTTGTTGCATCCAAGTGAGCGAAAGTTGTCGCTGGCGCTGGATCCGTTAAGTCATCCGCAGGAACATATACCGCCTGAACAGAAGTAATTGAACCACGGGTGGTAGAAGTAATGCGCTCTTGCATCGCCCCCATTTCACTTGCCAATGTTGGCTGGTAACCCACGGCGCTCGGCATACGACCCAACAACGCTGATACCTCTGAACCGGCTTGTGTAAAGCGGAAAATGTTATCGATAAAGAAAAGAATGTCCTTGCCCGCGCCTGAACCATCGCCATCACGGAAGTATTCCGCAACGGTCAAACCGCTCAATGCAACACGCGCACGTGCTCCGGGAGGCTCATTCATTTGTCCGAATACCAAGGTAGCCTGGCTATTTTTCATTTCTTCCATGTCCACAGCATCCAAATCCCATCCGCCTTTTTCCATGCTGTGTTTGAAAGCTTCTCCGTATTTAATAACGCCAGATTCGATCATCTCGCGCAACAAATCGTTTCCTTCACGGGTACGCTCACCCACACCGGCAAATACAGACATACCTGAGTATGCTTTTGCAATGTTGTTGATGAGTTCCATAATCAATACTGTTTTACCTACACCGGCTCCACCGAACAAACCAATTTTACCACCCTTCGCATAGGGCTCCAACAAATCGATTACCTTGATACCTGTATACAGAGGCTCTGCGCTGGTACTCAAGTTATCGAAAGTAGGGGCGGGTTGGTGAATACCACGTCCGTTGTCCTTAGAGAGTTGTGTCATACCATCAATGGCATCACCCACTACGTTGAGTAGGCGACCACGGATAGACTCACCTACGGGCATGCGAATTGCATCGCCAGAATCCACGCAGTCAATTCCGCGACGCAAACCATCGGTACCGTCCATCGCGATGGCGCGTACCATGTTTTCGCCTAAGTGCTGTTGTACTTCAAGCACCAAGATTTGACCGTTGTCTTTCGTAACGGTGAGAGAGTTGTAAATTTTGGGGAGGATTGATCCGGGTTCGTTGAAACTTACATCGACCACAGGACCAATGATTTGAGATATTTTACCTACGTTGGCCATCGTGAATTTTCCGAGTGCAAAAATACACAAAGGTTTCCCCATCTCCAAAGGTTTTCAAAAATAGTTGCGGTGCTGCAAAAAATGTTTTTTGGGCAAGCCCCGAATCCCCTCGATTCTGTGTGTTTTCGCGCGGAAATTTACCCGTTGCGATATAAAAATCGTTAACTTCGCGTCTTTATTCATGGATCGCAATACAGTCATTGGATTTTCGCTCATTTTTCTTATCCTCATTGGATACTATTGGTATACTGCACCAACGCCCGAGCAACAAGCAGCATTCCAACGTCAACAGGATAGTTTGGCAAAGATTGAGGCGGCCAAAAGTGAGCCCGCATCAGCCAATGCCTCGGCAACTGCAGAAGCAACTCAAACAGCACCCGTAGCCGACTCTGCACTGGTAGGTACCCTGGGTAGCATGTCCGCTCAGTTGAAAGGTGAATCACAATTCGTCACCCTGAAAAGTGAAAAATTGCAAGTGGATATTCGCACCAAAGGTGGAAGCATCGGTCGGGTGGTCTTGAACAATCAAAGGCGTTCTGATTCTTCGGCGTTAGAATTGTTGTCGAACCTCGATGCTTATAACCAATGGTTCTTTGAGTTGTATACCGCCAACGGCGCATTGAAGAGCAGCGACTTCTTCTGGAAAATTGTGAAGCAGTCACCGAGCAGTGTAACATTGCGTTTGGGAGATGCAGCCCGCTACATCGATCAAACCTACGCCTTGGATGAAAAAGGCTTTACCGTAAAACATGGTTTGGCGTTGAAAGGCATCGATGAGTTGGTGAAGTCTCGTACCTCCGGTATTAAGGTTTTCTGGCGTGCCCAATTGCATAAGCAGGAGCGCGACATGAAATGGGAAACGCAGAACACCACCGTGGTATATAAAATGTTGGGTGAGGATGCCGATAAACTGGATGTTGCAAGTCCCGATGCAGAAGAATTGAAGAACAACCTCGAGTGGGTGGGCTTCAAACAGCAGTATTTCTCGGCCATCATGGTGGCGGATTCTGGATTTTCTTCAGATGCCAAAATCGCTTGGAAAGAAACCAAAGAGCCGGGCAAGATCAAAGACCTTCAAGCGGAAGTATACCTCGATTACGAGCGTCAGTCGTTCAAAGAATATGGCTTCAACTATTACTTCGGACCTAACCAATACTACACAATGCAAGAGGCATCTGTGGGTAAAGCAAATGCTGGGTTAGAGCGTATCATTCCTTTGGGATGGGGTATTTTTGGATGGGTTAACCGATATGTGGTAATCCCTGTGTTTCATTCATTGGATGGTGTGATTGGCAGCATGGGTATCATTATCTTGTTGTTGACCATCATCATCAAAACCGCTTTGTTGCCCTTGGTTTACAAATCATACATCAGCACGGCCAAAATGCGTATCCTCAAGCCGGAGTTGGATGTGATAAAAGAAAAGCACGGTAACGACATGCAGAAAATGCAGCAAGAGAACATGGCGCTTTACCGCAAAGCGGGGGTTTCCCCAATGAGTGGTTGTGTGCCGGTGCTGTTGCAAATGCCCATTTTGTTTGCCATGTTCCAGTTCTTCCCGAATGCATTTGAATTGCGTCAAAAAACCTTCCTTTGGGCGATGGATTTGTCGCAATACGATGGTCCAAGTTTGGGCTTTAACATTCCTTTTTACGGCGATCACGTGAGTTTCTTCACCATTCTGATGACCATATCTACCCTTATCTACACGCACTTCAACAATCAGTTGTCGGGTGTGACGGGTCAGATGAAATACATCGGATACTTTATGCCAATCATTTTCTTGGGTGTATTGAACGATTACGCAGCGGGTTTAACCTGGTACTATTTTGTGAGCAATATGATAACTTTCGGACAGCAGTGGGCGATTCGCAGAACTGTGGATGATGCCAAGTTGCATGCGCAGATTGCAGAAAACCGCAAAAAACCCGTGACGAAGTCAAAGTTCCAACAGCGCATGGAAGAAGCCATGAAAGTGAGCCAACAGCGCGCGTCTGCCCAAAAGAAGAAATAATCCCTAGTAGCGGGCTGTATACAAACTGCCCGCCTGTGCGGTTACAAGCCCTTTGATTTCCAAGTCCAGAAGTGCCATGGCTATATGACTGGCCGACCATTGATTTTTCTGCAGCATTTCGTCGGGTTTCTGTATTCCTTCCATGAGCCATTGCATGACTTGTGTTTCAATTGGATTTAGGTTGCCAAACAATTGCATTTGATTTCCTTGATTGCTGTTCTGGTTGTTGGGATGGTTTCGGGTCCAACCCATCGTTTCAACAATGTCTTCGATGTCAATTGTCATGTGTGCCATTTGGTTTTTTATGAGGAAATTGCATCCCTCTGATGCCCGATCGGCGGGTCGACCGGGTATTGCGAATACCTCTCTGTTGTATCCATGGGCAATGCTTGCTGTAATCATGGAGCCGCCTTTCACGCCGCTTTCTATGACAAGAAGCGCATCGCACAAGCCGGCCACAATGCGATTGCGTTTAGGGAAATAATCCGGGTGCATTTTGGTATTGGCCGGAAAGTCTGCGATCAATCCACCACCCTGATGTTGCATTTGTTCTGCAACTTGTCTGTGTTGTGTTGGGTAGATGTGGTCGAGTCCGTGGGCCATCACCGCAAAATTGGGTATGCCGGCGTCCAATGCAGCTTGATGGGCTACAACATCAATACCAAAGGCCAAGCCGCTCACCATTGCGATGTTGTAGTGCGATAGTTTTTCAATCCAAGATTTTGTGTATGCAATGCCTTGTGGGGTGGGTTTTCGTGTACCGATGACGCCGAGGATTCGCGGTGCATTCCAAGGGATATCGCCCACGGAAAATAGCACGAGGGGTGCATTGGCCAATTCACGTAACCGGTAAGGATATTCAGGGTGATTGATTGATGTGCCGCGGATATTCTGGGCTTGGTGTCTTTCGGCGAGCGCGCGAGCCGCTTTGCACTCATTGTCTTTGCTCAGTTGTAATTGATGGGCAAGTTTTATGTTCAAGCCAGCCGCACCTTGCCAATCAACTTTATTGGCTGCAAAAACTTGAATGGCACTCCCAAAATGTTGAATCAAATGTTTGCCTACAACCGGACCAATACCTTCGCATAGGCCCAACTCCATCATCGCGATGGTCTCTTCCCAATATCCCAGGGAAATCATACTTTCCCAAAGTTAGTTTACTCGTTCAATTTGAGAACGGCCATGAAGGCACTTTGGGGAATATCGACATTGCCCACGGACTTCATGCGTTTTTTACCAGCTTTTTGTTTTTCCAACAATTTTCGCTTACGAGAGATATCACCACCATAACACTTGGCGGTCACGTCTTTCCGCATGGCAGATAAGGTTTCACGGGATATAATTTTGGCACCCACCGCGGCTTGAATGGCGATTTCAAACTGTTGGCGGGGGATCAAATCGCGGAGTTTCTTGCAAATTTTGCGACCCAAGTCTTGGGCATTGTCGCGGTGAATGATGGCACTCAATGCATCAACTCCTTTGCCGTTTAACATGATGTCCATCTTTACCAATTTGCTCTCTTTGTATCCCAATGGAGAGTAATCGAAGCTGGCATATCCCTTGGAAATCGACTTTAAGCGATCGTAAAAATCAAACACGATTTCTGCCAATGGCATTTCGAAATTCATTTCTACACGGTCGCTCGTCAAATAAATTTGGTTGGTAAGCATGCCGCGTTTATCCAAGCACAGTGTCATGATGGGACCTACATAATCACTTTTGGTGATCACACTGGCGCGGATATAGGGCTCCTCTACATAATCGATTTTCTCGGGTGGAGGAAGATCGGTGGGGTTGTTGACCAAAACCGTTTCCCCTTTGGTGGTGTAGGCCACGTAGCTTACGTTGGGAACGGTGGTGATAACCGTCATGTTGAATTCGCGTTCCAGTCGCTCCTGGATGATTTCCAGGTGCAACATGCCCAAGAATCCGCAACGGAATCCAAATCCCAAAGCAGCAGAACTCTCTGGTTCAAACACAATGCTGGCGTCGTTCAGTTGCAATTTGCCCATTGCCTCACGGAGTTCTTCAAAATCCTCGGTATCCACAGGGTAAATACCCGCGAAAACCATCGGTTTCACATCTTCGAATCCATCAATGGCCTTCTCAGCGGGATGGATTTTGCCTGTGAGCGTGTCTCCAACTTTTACTTCTTTGGCATCTTTGATGCCTGAAATGATATAGCCTACATCGCCCGCGCAGACTTCGTTGCGCGGACTCAAATCCAACTTCAAAATGCCCACTTCATCGGCGTAATACTCACTACCGCCATTCATGAACTTCACATGTTGCCCTTTTTTGATTTTGCCATCAATTACGCGGTAATATGCAATGATTCCGCGGAATGAATTGAAAACAGAGTCGAAAATCAACGCCTTTAACGGCGCATTGATATCGCCTTTCGGCGCAGGTACCCTGGCTACGATGGCTTTCAAAATATCGTGAACGCCCGCACCGGTTTTACCACTCGCGGCGATGATACTATCGCGGTCACAACCAATCAAATCGACGATCTCATCTTTCACTTCCTCGGGCATCGCACCGGGCAAATCAATCTTGTTCAAAACAGGAATGATCTCCAAGTCATGCTCCAAAGCCATGAATAAGTTACTGATTGTTTGTGCTTCAATCCCTTGGGAGGCGTCCACAATCAACAACGCGCCTTCACAGGCAGCGATGCTTCGACTCACTTCGTAACTGAAATCCACGTGACCCGGCGTGTCAATCAAATTCAAAATATACTTTTCGCCATCGAGCTCATAATTCATCTGAATGGCGTGGCTCTTGATGGTGATACCGCGTTCGCGCTCAATGTCCATATCGTCCAATACTTGGGCCTGCAAGTCGCGCTTACTCACCGTGTTGGTATATTCAAGCAGACGATCGGCTAGGGTGCTTTTGCCGTGGTCAATGTGGGCGATGATACAGAAATTGCGAATGTGTTGCATGAAGCGTTCAAAAAGAACTGCAAATATAACCCTTCGCGGGCAAGGTTTTGTTTGAATTTCTTGATAGAGTTTCCGCCTCGCAGATACTTTTTGTGGTTACGCTTTGAGTTGCTCTACGATGGCAAAGACGGCAGGACAGATTTCAATGTTGTGTTGCGCCAATGCAAGGTGCGTATGCATTTTTCGGTGGCTGGTGTGGGGGAATTCTCGGCAGGCTTTCGGACGGTCATCGTAGACACTGCAGGCATTGTCGTCGCCCAAGAACGGACAGGGTGTCTGTTGCAGGCAATAGAGTCCATCGGTGTCGAGGGTAAGGTATTGGGTTACAAAATCCCCGGGTTTCATTTTGAATCGAGCGGATAGCCGTTCGATGTCTTTTTCAAACAGCATTGGCGAGGTTGTTTTGCAACAGTTGCCACAACTCAAGCAATCGATTTTTTTGAAGGCTTGGTTGTGGAGTTTTTCAAACTGCTCATCCAAATCGCGCGGGGGTTTCTGCTTGAGCTTTTTCAGGGTGGCCCGCATGGCTTTCCCTTGCTGAAAAACTTTTTTACGCAATTCGTCAACGGCTGGAACTTCCAGCGGTTTGGTTACGATTTGGTTGGGGTGTTTGAAGGGGTTAGACATGGGTATGGGCATTGAAAATTAAACATCGTAGCGATTCAACAATTTGATCATGACCTCCATGTCTTTGGCATAGGGAGCTTCGAAAGACAGGGGTGTGCCGTCGAGATCTTGTAAACTCAAATTTCTCGCATGGAGCGCGAACCTCGGAATTAACGGGGAATCGGTGCCATGCAGTTTGCGTTTTACCCAGGAGAGCATGGGGACATCACTCCCATAAAGCGTATCAGCGGCGATGCAGGCGTTTTGTGATTGTAGGTGCACGCGAATTTGGTGCAATCGCCCGGTTTTGGGTTCGCATTCCATCAAGGTGAAATGCCTAAATACCTGGAGTGATTTGAATCGGGTTTGGGCAGGCTTGCCGTTTTTTCTGTCGATTTTGATCTTGCCCACTTGTTCCGCAATGATGGGTAGGTCAATCCAAAGGTCTTGAAAATGCAACTGTCCGTTCACCACCGCATGGTAGATTTTTGTCACTTTGCGATGTTCAAACTGCATCGAAAAATGGCGATAGGCCTCAGGGTTTTTGGCAATCAAAAGTACACCGGAGGTTTCACGGTCGATACGGTGACACAAAATGGCGTCGGGCCATTGACTTTTGGCCCACTCTTGCACGGAAATGGCGGTGAATTTACCGCGTTCTGGGAGGGAAGGGACGTAAGGGGGTTTGTTAATGGCCGCCCAATCGTTGGTTTCTTGGATGATTTGGATTTTACCGATGTGGGGCCCGCGCTTGCGCGGGTCTTCAATGGGTTCATCGTCGTCAATGATTTCAATGTCGTCTAGGTTGATCATTCCGTGGTTGTCGAATAAACAACGATTAGTTTGATTTCATGCTGAGTCTGATGCGCGACATCACATTTTTGGTTTGCTGGGGGAAGTCACCCTCCATCATCCAATTGTAATAGCCAGGTTCGTTGAGTAAAACGTCTTTCACGGTTCTTCCTTTGTGCTTGCCAAAGTTGAAAATGACATCCCCTTTGTCGTTGAAGACCAATCGGCCTGCCAAATCGGCCAACAAATCTTGTCCGGTGAGTTTGTGTAACCCATCAATGTCTTCTGGCAAATCGGTGTACTTCTGCATTTGTGCGCGGATGATTTCCCATGTAGCCACGGTATCGGCCTCGGCACTGTGCGCGTTCTCGAGATCCCTGCTGCAATAGAACTTGTAGGCCGCGCTCAATGTGCGAGGTTCTTTCATGTGGTAAATGCGCTGAGCATCAATGAATTTGCAAGACCGCACGTCAAACTCAATCCCTGCGCGGAAGAACTCTTCCACCAACATCGGGAAGTCGAATTTATTGGAGTTGAATCCGCCAAAATCGCAATCCTGCAAATAGGTATACAATTCCTTGGCCATCTCCTTGAAAGAGGGTTTGTCGGCCACATCCGCATTTGAAATGCCATGAACTGCCGTAGCGCCAGCCGGAATGGGAATGCCGGGATTGATGCGGTAGGTGCGAATTTCTTCACGCATGTCGGGGAATACCTTCAGCAAACAAATCTCAACGATGCGGTCATGGGTGACGCTCACACCGGTGGTTTCCAAATCAAAAACGACCAAAGGCCTGCGCAGATTCAACATATCTTTCAAAATTCGGTGCGATGTGGTGGCTTTCCAAATTTGCCGATTCAATTAAACGGATAAATATCAACATCGGGTATCTTTGTGGCATGCGATTCGACATAATTTCTGCAGTTCCGGGTTTGTTGGAGGGTTTGTTGGGTTACAGCATTCCCAAGCGGGGGTGCGACAAAGGTTTGGCGGAAATTCACTTGCACAATTTGCACGATTACGGATTGGGGAAATACAAGCAAATCGATGATACGCCATTCGGCGGTGGTGCTGGGATGGTGTTGATGCCGGAGCCCTTGAGCATCGTCATTGAAAAGTTGAAATCTGAAAGACAGTACGATCAAATCATTTATCTCACGCCCGATGGCATTCCACTAAAGCAAAGTTTGGCCAATCAATTGAGCCTTGGAGAGAATTTGATGTTGATTTGTGGACACTACAAGGGCATTGATCATCGCGTGCGCGATTTGTATGTGACCATGGAGATTTCCTTGGGCGATTTTGTTTTGAGTGGGGGAGAAATTGCAGCCGCAGCGGTTGTGGACTCCGTTATTCGACTGCTGCCAGGTGTTTTGGGCGATGAAGAAAGTGCTTTGAGCGATTCTTTTCAGGACGATTTGTTGGCTCCGCCGCTTTATACCCGTCCGGAAGTATTTCAAGGAATTCGCGTACCCGATGTACTTACAACCGGTAACCATCCCAAAATTGCTCAGTGGAAGCATGAGCAGGCGTTAGAGCGTACCATGCGATTGCGTCCAGACTTACTGGGCGATGAAGAAATTTAATTCAAGTTTAATTTAAACAAGTCGCTGTCTGGCTTGTTCAGGTCTACCAACCCAATGGGGAGTGACATGATGATGTGTTGGTCTGGATCCTCGATGCGTGTGATCCAAGCTTCAACAAGGGGAATTAGAACGGGATTGGTTTTGTCTTCTCCAACCACGGTAAACATCATGCCCTGTGGTAGGGCTTCTACCTGTGTGATGGTTCCTTGAAATCCGGATGTTTCATCGGTAATCTTAAAACCAATGAGTGCGTTGTCTTGGGGGATAACTGACATTTTTTTGCTGCTGGGGATGCCAAACGACAATCCGATGAGGGCTTTGGCTTTTTCCTCGGTGTCGATGCCTTTGAGTTTGATTAAATCTTGGGTTTTGTTGACATCCGTAATACAAAAGGGAACCCCTTTTCCGTCAATAATGACAAATAGGTAGTTCCCTTTGGAAATGACTTTGTTTGATGTGGCGAAGCACTCGATGGATAACCTTCCGTCGTAACCATGTTTGGCGTGTATCTTTCCGACCAAAGTGAGGGGCGGGGGTAGTACACTCATGGCCAGAGATTATTCAGCGGCAGGTGCTTCTTCAGCAGCGGGTGCTTCTTCAGCAGCAGGTGCTTCGTCGGCAGCAGGTGCTTCTTCAGCAGCAGGTGCTTCTTCAGCAGCAGGTGCTTCTTCAGCAGCAGGTGCCTCTTCAGCAGCAGGTGCCTCTTCAGCAGCAGGTACCTCTTCAGCAGCAGGTGCCTCCTCAGTAGCAATAACTTCTTCGGCAACGGCTTCTTCAGCGGCTACTTCTGCAGTTTCTTCTACTGCGTTGGCAGCAGCTTCAGCTTCTGCAACTTTCGCAGCGATTTTTGCTTCAACAGCAGCTCTGCGTTTTGATTCTTGAGCCAATCCTTCTGCCTTCAATTTCTGAGCAGCGGACGACAAATTGGATTTCTTCGCATCGATGCGAGCGGCTTTTTCTTCCAACCAAGCGGCGAAGCGCTTGTCAGCCTCTTCTTGCGTGATCGCACCCTTATTTACACCTACCTGCAAGTGTTTCTTCATAGAAGCACCTTTGTAGCTTAAAATAGCAGCTGCAGTGTCGGTTGGTTGAGCACCGTCGATAAGCCATTGGGCTGCGCGGTCTACGTTTAATACGATTGTAGCTGGATTGGTGATGGGGTTGTAACTACCGAGTTTCTCGATGAATTTACCATCCCTTGGTGAACGCGAATCCGCTACCACAATGTGAAAGAAAGCCCGTTTCTTTCTGCCGTGTCTTTGCAATCTAATTTTGGTTGCCATGTCTTTATTGTGTATTTTTTAATCCCGATTTCTTCAAAACGGGGTGCAAAGATAATGAAAGTGAATTGAATAACCAATGAAAATTGGATTCATCCGTGAGAAGTAGGTTAAATAATCCGCATTTTGGCGAACTTTAACACCAGCGTTTTCTGTCCCATTTGATCGAAATTCACGATGGCCTTCGCATTGGCAGCATCCCCTTCGATGTTCACCACCACCCCAATTCCAAACCGCTGATGCTGCACTTTGTCGCCCACCTTCAGTCCGCTGATATCGCCTTCCACAAAATTGGGGTCTACAGGCGGAACCGGCGGGGATGGCGGTTTGCTCGCGTTGAACAACTTGGCGGTTTTCGTGGGTTTGTCTTCCACCCGTTTGCTGGCGTACTGACCACCAATGTAACCGCTGCCAGAAAAATCAGGTTCGCCACCGCCAAATGGCGATGCCGTTTTCATCGAGGCGGTACTCATGTCGAGGTACTGCGCATCAATCTCTTGGATAAACCGACTGGGTTCGCAAGGAACCAAGCTGCCGTATTTGAACCGGGAGGTGGCAAAGGTCATGTAGCATTTCGTTTCAGCACGCGTGATTGCCACATAAAACAGTCTCCGCTCTTCCTCCAAATCAGCCCGAGAATGGAGCGATAGTTGGCTAGGGAACAAATTCTCTTCAATGCCCACAATGAAAACCACCGGGTATTCCAACCCTTTGCTCGCGTGAATGGTCATCAAAGAAACGCAATCCCTGTCGGGGTCTTTGTCTTTCTGATCGTCGGTGTACAGCGCCACATCCTCGAGGAAATTCGCCAAGGTTTTTTCTTTTTCACTTTCGTCATCCTCCACAAATTCTTGAATACCATTGAGTAACTCCGTGAGGTTCTCGTACCTTGAAACGCCCTCCACGGATTTATCATCGTACAATGTTTTGAGCAATCCACTTTGCTTGGCCACATGCATCGCCAAGTCATAGGCGTTACTTCCATCAAGCATTGTCTGAAAGCTCTTGATCATCATTGCAAAGTTTTCGACCTTGCCCGCACTTACGCCCAATTCGGGAATGCTTCCTGCCGAGGCAACAACTTCCCATAGCGGAACACCCAATTCCGACGATTTTACGATGATTCGGTTGATGGTGGTATCTCCAATGCCGCGACCTGGATAATTGATGACACGCTTCAGGGCTTCTTCGTCTGAGGGGTTGATGACCAATCGCAAGTAACTAATCAGGTCTTTCACTTCTTTGCGCTGATAGAAACTCATGCCGCCATAAATTCGGTAATCGATTCCTTGTCTGCGCAAAGCTTCTTCAAAGGCCCTGCTTTGGCTATTGGTGCGATACAAGATGGCAAATGCTCTGTTGGGTAGGTGCAATTGATTCTTGTCGTCGAAGATGGCATCGGCAACCCGACGTGCTTCTTCACCTTCAGTGGCATTGCGAACAACCTTTATTTTTTCTCCGATGTCGTTGGCGGTCCACACGTTTTTCTCCAACTGCTTTTGGTTGTTTTTGATCACAGAACTGGCGGCATTGACGATGTTTTGGGTGGAGCGATAGTTTTGCTCCAGCTTGAATGTTTTCACATCGGGGTAATCGCGCTCGTAATTCAGTATGTTTTGAATGTTGGCACCGCGAAACGCGTAAATACTCTGCGCATCATCGCCCACTACACAGATATTTTGGTGAACGGCTGCCAATTTTCGCGTGATCATGTACTGCACATGGTTGGTATCTTGATACTCATCCACCATGATGTATTTGAATTTGTGTTGCCACTTGTTGCAGACATCCACATGGTTGTTTAGCAACTTGTATGTATTGAGCAAGATGTCGTCGAAATCCATCGCACCAGCCTTAAAGCAACGGTTGGTATAGGCCATGAAAATTTCCGAGAACTTGGCGCGATTGGCTGCCTTGTCTTGGCTCATGAGCTCTTCTTTGTCTACGTAGTGTTTTGCTTCGATGAGGTTGTTTTTCGCCATGCTGATTCTGCCCAAGACCATCGAGGGTTTGTACATTTTGTCATCGAGATTCATCTCCTTGATGATGCCCTTCAACAGGTTCTTGCTGTCTTCGCTGTCGTAAATCGTAAAGTTTGCTGGATAGCCCAGACGGTCGGCTTCTTGCCTCAATATCCTGGCAAATACAGAGTGAAATGTACCCATCCATAGATTGCGCGCTTGCGCACCAGCGACCTGTTCAATGCGATGTCGCATCTCTTTGGCTGCCTTGTTGGTGAATGTTAACGCCAAAATATTGAACGGCTCAGCCCCTTTGTGAAGCAAATAGGCCATGCGGAAAGTGAGTACCCGTGTTTTCCCGGATCCTGCACCTGCGATAATCATTACAGGCCCATCGGTCTGCATCACTGCTTCTTTTTGGGCAGGGTTTAGTTTGTCCAAATACGGAGGTAGTTCGTCGGGATGGGAATGGTCGGGCCAATGCATGAACCACAAAAATACCACCGAAACTTGATGTGATTTTCACAACTTGTAAACCTTGGTTTGTGTATCTTGCAACCTGTGAAATTTTACTCGCTCAATTTGCTCACCACCCTGGGTTTGTCGTCGCAGTCATTTTTTGTGCTGTGGGTATTTACCGTACTGTTGGGCATCACCGTTGGTTTGTTGTGGTTGCGCAGGGAAAAGCAATTATTGAAGCGATTGCAAAACATGATTTCGGAGGAAAATCCGGAGGAAAATGAGGCAGTGAAGCAGAATTATGAGGATATCGAGGCTGCATTGAAGGCTTTGTTTGATACGCGCAAGGAAGAGTTGCAACAGTTGCAGCGATTGGAGAATTATCGTCGCGATTATATCGGAAATGTTGCGCATGAGCTGAAAACCCCCATTTTTTCTATTCAGGGATACATTGAAACGGTGTTGGATGATCCCGAATTGGACCGAAAAACGCTTGAGTCCTTTTTGGGAAAAGCGAACAAAAATGCGGATCGGTTGGGTCAGATCGTCATGGATTTGGACACCATCACCAAGTATGAAAGTGGATTTTTGGTGTTGGATCAGAGTCCATTCGACGTGCTCGCTTTGGTGAACGAGGTTGTAGAATCCCTGGAATTGCAAGCGAAAGAAAAGAAAATAGGGTTGCAAGTATTCGCACCAGCGGGGGATTATCAGGTGGTTGGCGATCGCGGTCGGCTTTCGCAAGTGCTCACCAATTTGGGCTATAATTCCATTCGCTATGGCAATGAAAATGGCAATACCCGTTTCAGGTTGAGTTATACCGGCACCAAGGTGATTGTTGAGGTTGCGGACAATGGGATCGGAATCCCTCAAGAGCATTTGGGTCGCGTTTTTGAGCGATTTTTTCGGGTTGATAAGCACCGCAATCGCGCCACAGGGGGCAGCGGTTTGGGTTTGAGTATTTGCAAACATATCGTAGAAGCCCACGGTGAAACCATCAGTGTTATCAGTACCGAGGGAGCAGGTTCTGTCTTCAGTTTTTCGGTAAAGTCGGCTGTGGTAGAGGATTGATCTCAATCCAGGGCTACCCAAACTGCGGCGTATTCATTCCAACGTTGGAATCGGAGTGTGCAAGTTTGTTCAAAAGCGGTCAAAGTAATTCGTGCTTGGAGGGTTCCCTCCGCCAATTCGGGATCTATTGGCCAATCGGTCATGTGTAGGTGCTCCTTGAAATCAGTGCCTTTCTGTCCGATCGCCTTATACAATGCTTCTTTCGCACACCATATCAAGAGCAGGGTTTCTAGGGTGGGTTTGGGTCCGAGTTTTTCAATTTCTGCTTCATTGCAGAACCGTTTGTAGATTCGTGATAATTGGGGCCTGAGCTGTTCGATATCGACCCCAACAGATTTCACCGGGTGGTGTGCAAGCAGCGCATAGTTCCCGGCGTGACTGTGGTTGATGGCTGCAGATTGGGGTTGGAGGAGGGGTTTTCCGTGTTCGGAAAAGACAAGTTGGTGTTGGGGGAAGGCTTGGGCAACGAGGTGGCGTGCAGCAAGTTTGTGGGTACTCCCAGAGGCGGCAGTTTCGGGGTTGGCCAAATCCCCCCAAATTTGGTTGTAACTTTGTGCAAGTTCGTCGCGACTTTCGGTAATATGCCAACGCAAGAGGCGAACACCAGAGTTACAGTTCCAACACAAATCCAAAGGCATGGCCACAAAGATAGATGTAAATGAATATACGAAATTAGAGGGACATAAGCAAGGGGTTTATGCTTTGTCGTGGCTAGAATCGGAGCGATGTTTGTTGAGTGCCGGTGGCGATGGGTCGTTGGTGAAATGGGATTTGGCGGTCATCCAACCACAGGTGCCGGTGACGGGGAAGTTGCACGCGCAATTGCCAGAGCCAATTTTTTGCATGATGCAGGGCGGCGATGGCTTGATTTGGGCGGGTACGCAAGGCGGTTTGGTTTTTAAGTTGGAGGTGGGTGCATCGCCCAGAATGATGAAATTGGGTACGAGTTCAGTATTTTTTATATCGCAATGGATGGATGGCCGGATTGCTGTGGGGTTGGGTAGCGGCGAACTGGTTTTTTTGGACGATGCTTTTGAAGTGGTTTCTCGGCTCAAATTGGGTGAGCGCAGCCTTCGGTGTTGCATTGGGAGCGAGGGTTTGATCGGTGGCAGCGATGGTGTGGTTTGGCGATTGAATGCCTTGGGCGAGTTGATTTCGGTGCGAACGGCCAATCAGCCCTCGGTGTTTTGCATGGCGAAGATGGACGATGATTCATTTGTGAGTGGGGGCAGGGATGCCCAACTTTGGTGGCACAGGGATGGGGCGGAGGAGACGGTCAAAGCGCATTTATATACCATACATGCGTTGATGTTGGAGCCAGGTGAGGGACGATGGTTGGCCAGTGGTGGGATGGACAAATCAATAAAAATCTGGGATGCTGAAAATGCCACATTGTTGAAGGTGGTTGACCGATCGAAATTCCCGAATTTTGGTCATACCCACTCCGTGAATGCTTTGGCGTGGTTGGGTGAGGTTGATGGCCTCGATGCTTCTCGGTTGGGCCGGCGCTTGCTGGCAAGCGCCGGCGACGACAAAACCATCCGAATCTGGGAAATCAATCCATCCTGATTCATTAATTAGACTCCCCACATCCCCTGTGGAACAACTCCATCGCCCAAATCCTCCTCAAACACGACAATTGTCCTATTTTCGCAGTGTGGCCACCGCTAATTTTACCCTAACCAATACCCATATCATGAAAACACTTCAGCGATTGATGGTTGTGCTGCTCATTGTCAGCGCCACCAACCTTAGGGCACAAATTCAAGCCACCCTAGACGATGAGTCCATTGAAGTAGCCCCGAAGGATACAACCCGAAAAAAATCCTTGCACCTGCCGCCGCTGCCAACCATCCCCAAAAAAGTTCTCTCTTACGAAGATTCCATCGCCCAAATCAATCACCACGCCTCACGATACGTCTTCGCCCCGTCTGCATATCCCATCAACAAAGGATCTTTTTACTATCAGAATTACGATATCCTCCTCAACGATGTCCAATTCGGAATCACAGACCAACTCGGAATGGGCATTGGATACGCATTCCCGCTGTTCATGTACCTCACCCCAAAATATTCCATGCCCCTGAAAAAAAATCATACGGTGGCCGTGGGCGATATTGCAGGGTTTAGTGTTTTTACAGGGTCAGACAACATGAAGTGGCTGAACACCATTTATGGCATGTACACCATCGGAAGTCCCCAAAATAATGTGAGTGTGGGACTGGGAATGCTTCAATCAAGTGAATCGGATGGCAATCTCGCCGTAACCAACCTCTCTGGGTCCTACAGCATCACCCCCAATTTCTATTTCGTGGGCGAAGCTTGGTTTAATAACCGCACCCGAAATTTTGTTTCAACCTACGAAAATTGGAAGTACGACGATGTAAAAATGACCTATTTACCGGAATACCTCCCCGTGGATGCCATGCTCAAACGAAGCACACTCTTCACTTCCTTGCAGTTTAGGATTATCGGACATAAACAACGCACCACCGCTTGGTCGTTTGGTGTCTCGAGTTATTGGGAACGAGGCGATCAGTTCGAATACACCGCTGTGATGCCGGGTTTTGATAATACCACCGGTCAGATGGTCTACGCTTCCCAAGAATTTATCATCGGTCCCAAAAATATCTTCCTGTTCATTCCGTCCTTTACCTATGTGAAGAAAATCGGTAACATGAATGACGTAGGTAGGTGAGCCTGAAAATTCACCGAAGCAATTATTTATATTTGCCTCTCTGTTATGATATTATCTGATCAACGCATCCTCGATGAGATGGAAAACGGCACCATCAAGATTGAACCCTACGACCGCAATTGTCTGGGCAGCAATAGCTACGATGTGCACTTGGGAAAGCATTTGGCTTTGTACGTAGACGAAGAACTCGATGCCAAAAAACACAATACCATCGCCCATTTTGAAATTCCAGAAGAAGGGTTTGTGTTGATGCCCGATCAGTTTTATTTGGGTGTAACCGAAGAATATACCGAAACCCATGCCCATGTGCCTTTCCTAGAAGGCAAGAGCAGCACTGGTCGTTTGGGAATCGATATCCACGCCACCGCAGGTAAAGGCGATGTGGGATTCTGTGGTAACTGGACCTTGGAGATTTCCGTGAAAAAGCCTGTAAGGGTGTATGCAGGGATGCCGATCGGACAGTTGATCTATTTCCCTGTTGAAGGAGAGATTTTGGTGCCCTACAATAGCAAGAAAAATGCGAAGTACGCAGGACAGCCCAATCGTCCCGTGGAAAGCATGATGTGGAAGAACCAATTCTGATGCCCTATCTTTGCGGTACGGATGAGTAACCCAGAGATTTTCGAAAAAGTCATTTCCCATTGCAAAGAATACGGTTTCGTATTTCCTTCCAGTGATATTTATGGTGGATTAACCGCTGTGTACGATTACGGCCAAAATGGCGTGGAATTGCGCAACAATCTGCGTCAGTACTGGTGGAAATCCATGACCCAGCTCAATCAGAACATCGTTGGGATTGATGCAGCCATCTTTATGCACCCCAAGGTGTGGAGGGCCAGCGGTCACGTGGATGGGTTTAGTGATCCCATGATCGACAACAAAGACAGCAAAAAGCGTTATCGCGCCGATGTGCTGCTTGAGGATCATCAGGAGAAAATCAGACAGAAAATCGACAAGGAAGTAGACAAAGCGGCCAAGCGATTTGGTGAGACTTTTGATGCGGCGATGTATCGCACAACCAACCCCCGGGTTATGGAATACCAAGCCCAGATTGATCGCATCGATGCGGTGATGAAGGAGGGTTTGGAAACGGGCAACCTCGCGATAATCAAAGAATTGATTGAATCGGAAGGGATTGTTTGTCCGATGAGTGGCTCCCGCAATTGGACCGATGTGCGTCAGTTCAACTTGATGTACAGCACCCAAATGAGCGCAACGGATGCCGGCGAAGACAGTTTGTATCTGCGTCCTGAAACCGCCCAAGGGATTTTTGTGAACTTCTTGAACGTGCAGAAAACGGGAAGGATGAAGTTGCCGTTTGGTATCGCCCAAACAGGAAAAGCGTTTCGGAACGAGATTGTGGCTCGACAGTTCATCATGCGGATGAAGGAGTTTGAGCAAATGGAGATGCAGTTTTTCTGTAAGCCAGGCACAGAATTGGAATTTTACGAGTTTTGGAAGGCGCAGCGCTTGAAGTGGCACAAGGCTTTGGGCACTGCGGATGCGAAATACAGATACCACGACCACGTGAAGTTGGCACACTACGCCAATGCCGCGGTGGATATTGAATACGATTTTCCGTTTGGATTTAAAGAGGTGGAGGGGATTCACTCGCGCACCGATTTCGATTTGAGCAAGCACGAGGAGTTTAGCGGCAAGAAGTTGAGATACTTTGATCCCGAATCGAATGAAAGTTTTGTGCCTTATGTGGTGGAGACTTCCATTGGATTGGATCGATTGTTCTTGCTGACCTTGTGTGAGGCATTCGCCGAAGAGGATGTGGATGGCGACACCCGTACGGTGTTGAAGTTGCACCCGGCCATCGCCCCAGTGAAAGCAGCGATTTTGCCTTTGGTGAAAAAGGATGGTTTGCCTGAATTGGCAGAACAGATTTACAATGAATTACGCATCGATTACAATGTATACATCGAGGACAAAGACAGTATCGGAAAGCGCTACAGACGCATGGATGCCATCGGGACGCCGTTTTGTATTACGGTAGATCACGACAGTTTGGCCAATCAAGATGTGACCGTGAGATATCGCGATACCATGGAGCAAAAGCGTGTAAAAATTAGTGAGTTGGGCGCATTGCTGCAAGCGGAAGTGTCGATGAGTGCCTTGTTAAAGAAATTATTATAATCCCATAGAACCCAAAACCTATCAAACCATGAATACTGTTGAGACTATTGATTTTGCTGGAGAGCGCGTGTTGGTCCGCGTGGATTTTAACGTGCCCTTGGATGCTGAATTCAACATAACCGATGATTCTCGGATGAGGGCGGCATTGCCAACCATCCAAAAAATTCTCGGCGATGGCGGATCGGTGATTTTGATGAGCCATTTGGGACGTCCGAAAGAAGGTCCGACCGAAAAATACTCGTTGAAACATTTGGTGTCTCACTTATCGGGTTTGGTTGGCACGAATGTTCGCTTCGCCTCGGACTGCATCGGAGAAGAAGCAGCGCATTTGTCGAGCAGTTTGCAAGCCGGTGAAGTCCTGTTGCTAGAAAATTTGCGTTTTTACAAGGAGGAGGAGAAGGGCGATCGTGATTTTGCGGCGAAGTTGGCGTCGATGGGGACTTTTTATGTGAATGATGCCTTTGGAACGGCGCACCGTGCACATGCCAGCACGGCGATTATCGCGGATTTCTTCGCGGGTAGGAAAGCGTTTGGCTATTTGATGGCCAAGGAAGTGGCGAATGCGGATCAGGTGATGAAGGCGCCAAAGCGTCCGTTTACAGCCATTGTGGGCGGTGCGAAGGTGAGTGATAAAATTTTGATTGTTGAGAATTTATTGAGTACGGCCGACCACATCATCATTGGTGGCGGGATGGCGTATACGTTTTTCAAGGCGCAGGGCGGAGAGATTGGCAACAGTTTGTGCGAGATGGAGCGTTTGGAGACTTGTATTGACATTATGAAGAAGGCGGAAGCGAAGGGCGTGAAAATTCATTTGCCCGTGGATTCTACCATTGCCGATAAGTTTGCGGCGGATGCCAATACGCAGAATTGCGCGAGTGATCAGATTCCGAGTGGTTGGATGGGGTTGGACATTGGTGAGAAGGCTTGCGGGGCTTTCAGGGATGTGTTGTTGAACAGCAAAACGATTTTGTGGAATGGTCCGATGGGCGTTTTTGAGATGCCTGCTTTTGAGCGTGGTACCAAAACGGTGGCTCAGTCGGTGGCGGATGCTACAGTTACGGGTGCTTTCAGTTTGATTGGTGGCGGCGACAGTGCGGCGGCGGTGTATCAGTTCGGGTTCGACGATAAGGTTAGCTACGTGAGTACCGGTGGTGGCGCGTTGTTGGAGTACTTTGAGGGCAAGGTGTTGCCGGGTATCGCGGCGATTGAGGGGTAATTTACCTCAGGGCTGATTTTTCAGCGGCAGTAAGGTCGTCGCAGGCATTGAGAAATTGAATGGCGATGTCTTTGATGGGCGATGGGTTTTTGGCGAATTGAACGGCCAGGGGTTTGTCGGCCAACATATTTTTCTTCATGTTGAGGAAGGAGGGGGTTCCGTATTCGAAGGAATATCTCAGGAAGCGTATTTCAAGGTTTTTGGGTTGCAGGGCAGCGGCGGCATTGAGTTGCTGTTGAGCTTGGTTTGCCAGGGAGAGTTTTGTTGTTGGGGCGATTGAGCCCCGAGCCCGGAGGGCGAGGGCTGTGCCATAGTATGCCTTGGCTAGGGGATCTACATCGGCCAATGATTTTGATTTTGAACTGAAATCATTCAAAGGGCCCTCAGATTTGAGTGCTTGTCGATATAGTGAACGAATGTTAATCCAATCCTGAGGGGTTGCTGCGGCTAAACACAACAGTGTTGCACATGCGAAGCCAAACATCCGAAATTTTCGTTGCACGCAAAGATAACAACGCTCTCCACGTTTGGTTTTACAACCACTTGCGATTATTGCCACGGAGAAAAGTTGTGTTGTCATTGTTGCCAATAGTTTTCGAAGAGAAATTTGGCTCTGTATTTTTGATTAAAAATTATTTACTTATCTTTGACGATAGTATTGTGAATGGTAAGTATTGTGAATCATGATAGTGAATTTTACTTGCAGCGATACAGAGTTGATTTGGAACGGTTTTACATCGACCAAATTTCCTGCCGAAATCCAATCTGTGGCTAGGAGGAAATTGCGAATGCTAAATGCTGCTCTGAATTTGAATGATTTGAGAGTCCCGCCAGGCAATCACCTCGAGAAATTATCAGGGAACCTTGAGGGCTATCACAGCATTCGAATCAACAAGAAATGGCGATTGTTGTTTTATTGGGAAAATGACAGTCCTCATGACGTGGAAATTGTAGATTATCACTGAAATGGAAAAAATACGGAACATACACCCTGGGGAAGTGCTCAAAATTGAGTTTTTGGATGCGCTTGGAATTTCAGCGTATCGCTTGGCCAAAGCCACATTCATTCCTCAAACGCGGATAAGTCAAATAGTCGCCGGTAAGAGGAGGGTATCGGTTGATACCGCTTTGCGGTTCTCCAAGTTTTTTGGAAATTCAGCTCACTTCTGGATTCAATTGCAGATTGATTATGACATCGAGCTGGAAAATGAAATTCAAAGAGAAACATTGGATAAAATTCACCCCCTCACACAATGAGTTTGAGCGAGCCGCTACAATCTGGTGCGGATTTCGTTTTACAACCACTTGCGGCGGCGGAAGAAATACAGGGTACCCAAAGACGATAACATCATCAACCCGATAGAAAAGGCGAAGCCGTATTTCCATTTGAACGCGTCAATGAATTCGAAGTTCATGCCATAAATGCTGGCGATGAGCGTTGGTGGCATGAAAATCACCGAGGCAACCGTAAAGATCTTGATGATTTTGTTCTGCTCGATGTTGATCAAACCCAAAAAAGTGTTTTGCAAATACTCCAATCTCTCGAAATTGAAGTTGGTGTGGTCAATCAGTGAGTTAATATCTTTGATCACAATGCGCAACCGCTCGTAATCTTCTCCCTCAAACTCCCGGCTTTTTAAAATGGCACTGAGTACGCGTTGCTTATCGACCGCGTTCTGTCGCAATTCCATCGTTAATTCTTGCATCCGGTTGATTTCCAGAATGATGGTTTCGTTGGGGTTTTGGGTGAGCGATAGTTCTTTGGATAAACCTGCCACTTGTTTCGCCAATCCCTCGAGCAAATCAGCGTCGTTATCGACACCCATTTCCAACAAAGTGGCCATGATTTGTTTACCGGTATGGAACAATCGCCCTGTGGCCTTGATCTTCTTTACGCAATCAGAAAATGCACTTAAGTCGGCATCGCGATAGGTAAAGAGAATATCATCCTGCAAGATGAACGACACGGCATTGGAATGGAATAAGCCAGATTTCTGGTCGAAATGCAAGAAGTTGCTGTTCGCAATGATCTCATCATCGGTTTCGAAATACCGTGATGAACTCTCAATCTCTAACTGTTGTTGTCGCGACTGGAATTTGAATTCGAAATTTGCTTCTACATCGGCAATCTCAGCCGCAGAGGGGTTTTGAAGGTCGATCCACACCAATCCATCCATTGTCTCCAACTGAGACAACGTTTGCACCTTCTGCACACGATTTTGACGCTGATAGTAGACGCGCATCATTGAATTGGTTTATACTTCGGGGTTCGCCTTCCATTTGGAAAAGTGCTGCAAATATAAGTTTATTTTTTCTCAATGAGCCAAAATTCGGCTTCATGGTTGATTTCGAAGGTGCCCCAGAGTGAAGTTGGCAGTTGAATATGCTCGATCCTTGATTTGCCTCCCTGATTCGTCAGTGCCAACAATTGTGATTCAATCTTTTTTGTGTGATTCGATTTCTCAGCGCCAAAGTGCAAGTATGCCAATGATTTTTTTTGTGACAAGCCAAGGCTATCGAGGCTTTTTTCGGTTTTCAAAATCCAAATGTTGCTGTGCGACAATTGATTGGCGAGGTGGTTGTAAATGTCCTCTGGATGATATTGCTGAAATCGCTGGTGATCGGCATAATACAGGGCTTGGAATGCCGCGTGGTAGGGCTCCAAAATGATGGGGGTGTTTTCTGTCGAGATTTTCTTCAATTCCTTGGCGGTTTTTTGGAGTGCCTCTTTCACGCAAGCTTGATTGGGCGGGGTGAAATTCTTTCCTGAAAGTATGGTGAATAAGAAAAGAGGGAGTACAACATTGTATATCCAATGGTTGAAATGTTCCCGCAGCCCGGACAGCGACATCGCCAAAATCAAACACAAAAAGGGCAGTGTGATTGAGGCGTATCGCTCGGTAAACATGGGGATGGAAAAGGGATGATCCAAACTCAACAACCACTGTCCGAAAAAGGGCAGTGCAAACAGCCAGATTAGGAGTTGGGCGCTTTGTTTGTGCATGGCGGATTTGATTGTGTGGTGAGCGACAACCATGACAACAGCATAAATCAGCAAAATTATTGCAAGGACTGTGGCAGCAGGGGTATTCAGGTATTTCCACAGGGTTAGATAGGGCGCGTCCCAGGGCGCTGGGTTTACCCAGGTGCCCTGGGACGCGCTATCCACAAATCGATACCATAAGTTGGGAATATACCAACCAAACGAAATTCCGAACCCCAGCAACATCTTGAGCCAAGGATTGAAATCGCGCTTATTGGATCGGTATTGCCAAAGCCAATAACAACCATGGGATAGCAATATCCAAGCCCCGAAAAAGTGAGACAAACACATGAGACCACCCACCATGCCATACGTCATCCAACCTTTATGACTGCGCAAGGAACGCACAAACAACAGCGTACTGAGTGTGGCCAAAAACAAGGTGAGATTGTAGGTGCGGGCTTCATGCGCCAAAAAGGTGCTGTAATTGCTGGCCAAAAAGAACGTCGCAGCCAAGATTCCAAGGCGCAGATTTTCTTTGCGTTCCGTGCTTGGCCTATCTGTGGAAGCCATCTGTAGCCCCAGAATAAATATTGCCGCTGTTGTGAGGCTGCTAAAAATCAATGAAAGAAATCGAACCGAGAAAGCACTGTCGCCAAACCAACCCATCCAATAATGCAAAATCCATTCATACAAAGGCGGGTTGTTCCCAGTGGAAAGGTGGTGGTAGATGAGGCGGGGCGACATCTGGGCATGGTAGATGCTGAAGCACTCGTCGGACGTCAAACTCAGCCTATCGATTCCGATGAGGTTGATTCCCATCGACAAGAAAAAAATTAAAATCGCCCCAAACATTGGATGCTGAAATATCGAAACGCCGTTCGTTCGGTTCAACATCCTGGGTGAAAATTAAATCCGGCCAAAAATTCGTTTGATTTTCAATTCGATCACTCCAAACAAGGCTTCACGGAAAATCTTGGTACTCATTTTTGATGTGCCTGCGGTGCGATCGGTGAAAATAATGGGGTGCTCTTGAATTTTAAATCCCTTGCAATCTGAGCGAAACTTCATTTCAATTTGAAACGCGTATCCACGGAATTTGATGTCGTCAATGCCAATGGACTCCAGCACTTTGCGCTTGTAACACACAAATCCGGCTGTGGTGTCTGCGATGTTCAAACCCGTGATGAGTTTCACGTATTTGCTCGCATAATAGCTCATCAATACACGTCCCATCGGCCAATTTACCACGTTTACCACGCCGCCGTAATAGCGCGAACCCACGCAAACATCGGCCCCTGCCTCGCACTTGGCGATTAGGTTGGGGAGTTGGTCTACCGGGTGTGAAAAGTCGCAATCCATTTCGCAGATGTACTCGTATTTGCGCTCCAAAGCCCAATGGAAACCTGCGATATAAGCGGTGCCCAAGCCGTTTTTGCCTTGGCGTTTTAGGATGTGCAATTTGGTTCTTTGGGTGTTGTACTGAGACATCATCGCATCCACTTGATTGGCGGTGCCATCGGGTGAATTGTCGTCAACAACCAACAAGTCGATGTCCTTCTCCAAAGCCATCACCGT
>SXYY01000073.1 GCA_005788145.1 Bacteroidota bacterium | reverse complement strand
TTCCGATTAGGCAGCCATGGCGTAGTTAGATTCGCCTCTTATGGTTTTGAAGGTTGAGATTTAGGTGCAAACCCCCAACGCACCACATGCTTACACTGCAAACAATCATCCCGTCGAATCCGGTCAATCCCATTGCAACACCACAAATTTCGTGAATTTTCTGCCCCTTCGTGATTGATTCCATGAAAAAATTATTTAATTCGTAAACAACACAAACATTCAATCGTATGAAAATGAGATTATTCGCCGTTGTTTTCGTGGCCATGGCCGCTTTCCAAGGATGTACTTATGAAGAGGGTCCGGATTTGTCGTTCCGTTCCAAAGTTGGCCGTTTGGAAGGCCGTTGGAACAATACCTTCTTAGAAGGTGGTGCTGCTCCCCAAGCGGGTGATTCTGTGATTTTCGAATTCGCCAAAGACAACAAAGGCAAAGCCACTACCAAAACCAAGTTGTTTACTGGCACATACAACATCGCCACCGTTGATTTGGATTGGCAATGGGGCGATACTAAAGAGAAAATATCGCTCAAGCAAACTTGGGGTGGTGTGGATCTCGGTACCAAAGTGTATCGTATCGTGAGATTGACCAATACCCAAATGTGGTTGGAAAATCCTTCCGATGTAACCAAGAAAATTGAGTTTACCAAGCTCGATTAATCGCTTCGTATTGCCATCAACAGATGTACTTCCTGTTTTTGTGGCGATGCTCAACGAATTGTATCGGCTTTGAAGCCCGCCTGCTGTAAGGCGCCCAATACCGCTGCTTCCACTGATTCGGCTTGCTCCTCGGTGTGTACCGATAATACTTTGCTTGGGTTATTGGTGTCTACCTCCCATGCTTCGATGCTTTCTACCGCGTTCAAGAATGGCGTAACCGATTTGATGCAGTTGCCGCAATTGATGTTTGTATTGAATTGTAACGTAGTCATATTAGTTTCTTTTTGATAGCCAAAGGCTGTTGAGTACGACGGAAATGGAACTGAACGACATGGCTGCCCCGGCAATCATGGGGTTGAGCGTGAAGCCACCGAAAGGCAAAAATACGCCCATCGCCAAGGGAATCGCCAAGACATTGTAGCCAAATGCCCACAGCAAATTCATGTGGATCGTCCTCAGCGTTTGCTTGGATAGGACAATTGCCTGCGGAATCTGGGATATCTGTCCGCCCGTCAACGTCACCCCCGCCGATTCCATGGCCACCGCCGTGCCCGTACCCATGGCAAAACTCACGTCGGCCTGCGCCAATGCTTGCGCGTCGTTGATGCCATCGCCCACCATCGCCACGATGCGGTTTTGCGATTGAAGCTGTCGAATGAAGTCGAATTTGGTGTTGGGAAGGGCTTGTGCAATCACGCTGTTGATCCCCAATTGGGCCGCAATTTTTTGGGCCGTTTGGGGGTTGTCGCCCGTTAGCATGTGCACCCTATACCCTTGTTGTTGCAATGCGGAAACGGTGGTTTTTGCTTCTTTTTTGATAGAATCGGCGATGCCCAAAATGGCCAATAACCGAGATTCATTGCACAAGGCGATAACCGTTTGGGCCTGATTCAGCAAGTCCTCGGCAATTGCGCGATGTTCGAGGCTGCCATGGGGTGCAAGTTCGGCATTGATCCAATCCCAAGAGCCCAATTTGTAGGTGCTTCCGCGTAGTTCGGCGGTGATGCCCTTGCCCGGTAGGTTGGTGAAATGTTGGATGGGGGTTGGAACGATGTTCATCGCACTTAGGTGGTTGATGATCGCCTGTGCCAACGGGTGCTCTGATTGTTTTTCTAGGGTGTAGAGGACTTCAAGGATGTTTGATTCTAGAGTCTTGCCATCGGGAAAGGTTTGCAGCGCCTCCACTTCTGGCTTGCCTTGGGTGAGGGTGCCTGTTTTGTCGAATACGATGTCGGTGAGCTTACTCGCTAACTCCAGTGCTTGGGCGTCTTTCACCAAAATGCCTTGTTTGGCACCTTTGCCGATGCCTACTGTGAGGGCTGTGGGTGTGGCGAGTCCGAGGGCACATGGACACGCGATGATGAGCACATTGATGAATGTTGTGAGGGCGAATCCGGTGGGACTATTTAGCGGGAAGAGGGTCCAAAAGAGGGCAGAGGCAACGGCGAGGATGACCACGGTGGGCACGAATACGGAGGAGATGCGATCGGCCAGGTGTTGGATTTGGGGTTTGGATCCGAGGGCTTGTTCTACGCGCGCTACGATTTGCGATAAGAGGGTTTGGCTCCCCACTTTTTGCGCTAATATTTTGAGGGTGCCTTGTTGGTTTATGGTTCCGGCGAAGACTTGACTGCCTTTGGTTTTGGCGGCGGGCAGGGGTTCTCCGGTGATGGCCGATTCATCGATGTGGGAGTCGCCTGAGCGGACTTTTCCGTCAACGGGGATGCGTTCACCGGGTTTGATGATGACGAAATCGCCCAGCAGAATTTCGCTGGAGGGGATGGATATTTCTTGGTTGTTTCGTACCACGGTGGCGTGGGAGGGCTGCAGGGATAGGAGTTCGTTGATGGCATGGGCGCTGCGATTTTTGGCGCGTTCTTCAAAGTATTTACCGAGCAGGATGAGGGTGATAATGACGGTGGCCGACTCAAAATAATAGTGCGGGTGGTGATGATTGTGTTGATGATTGGGGGTTTGGAGGTAGTATAGGGCAACTTGATAGGCCGAATACAGGAAGGCGGTGGCTGTGGAGATGGCCACCAGGGTATCCATGTTGGTTTGTTTGTGTTTGAGTTTTTTAACGGCGGAGGTATAGAAGTTGCGACCGGCAAACAGGATTACGGGGAGGGATAACAGCAGTTGAATGAGTCCTTCATGGGGGAGGCGGTTCATGAAGAACATGGAGAGGGTGAAAATGGGGGCGGTACAGAGGGCTGCAACAAGGAGTTTTGATTTGAGTTTTTGCAGTGTGAGGGCCGCGCGCAGCGCGGCCTTGGTACCATCCTTGGCCGAATCGCCCAACAAGAGCTCATAGCCTATCTCTTTCGCCGCTTCTGACAAGCGAGCCTCAGTGATTTTTTCGATGTTGAAACCCACATAAACCGATTGGTTGGGGTAGCTCACCACCACTTTTTCAACGCCCGTCTGACTTCCCAAATAACGCTCCAAACTCACCGCGCAAGCGGCACAGGTCATGCCCATCACCGGATAGGTGTTGTGGTGGATGGGGGTCGACAGTGGATCCTTGGATTGCTCTGTAGTCATGTTTTCTGGCATCCCTACGGGTTTGTGCAATACAAAGTTCGCACATTTTTAATGAATCGGGGTGACATTCATCACCCTATAATGGCTTTGGATTATGCGACATCACGTATGGATGTAACCCATCTCGGATGGGGATTATTGTCGGTTTGACACTTATCGTTTACCTTTGGTGAACTTATGAAGCGAATTTCCCTGATTTTGGTGTTTTCTGTAATGGCTTTGTCTGCTTTAAAGGCCCAGGTTTTGTCGGTCAGTCCGGTATTTCCCAAGGAAACCGATACGGTAACCATTGTTTACAACGCCAAGTTGGGCAACGGCGCGTTGGTGGGTGTGAGTCAGGTATATGCTCATACGGGTGTGATTACTACGGCCAGCACCAGTGGTAGCGATTGGAAGCATGTGGTGGGTAATTGGGGCACGGC
>SXYY01000072.1 GCA_005788145.1 Bacteroidota bacterium | reverse complement strand
CGTATTCATTTGATGCATTAAAAACCATCATTTCTTATTTAAATATGATGGAAATTTCTTTTGATCTTCACCCGACAGAATTGTATCTGGATCCTGGAATCAGAGAATTGACCAACTTGGAAAAAGTACATTGGATTACAAAAGATAAGAAAACAAACGAACTCACGAATGCAGTTGATATCAATAAGCTTGGCTTCAATCCAGTAAAAAGTAGAGAGAAATATATCAGCAAAGTAACAAAATTAAATCCTGAATATGTTGAACCTGAGTTTCCCAAACCTGAAGGATGTTTTATTGCTACAGCGGTTGCGGGAGATTATAATCATCCTACAGTTGTGGATTTAAGGTTATTTCGTGACAATTGGTTAATGAAAAGAGATTGGGGGGTTCAATTCACAAACTGGTATTACACACATGGTCCAAAAGCTGCTCGTACAATTGAGAATTCAATTATCCTCAGAAAACTATGCTATTTATTAGTGATTAAACCCTTGCATTTAATCACGAACAAACTAAAATAATTCAAATTAGCAAGTATAAGAACCCCACCCATTTCTGAGTGGGGTAATCATTACAACCAGCCCTTTTCTGTAAAACTCGAGTAGTCATCCTTTATCCCTAGGATGAGGTGGTCAATCAATCGGATATCCAGTAGTTCTCCCGCTTCTTTGATCTTCTTGGTTAGATTCAAATCTTCTTCTGAAGCTTCCAGATTGCCACTGGGATGATTGTGTGCAATCACAATACCAGAAGCTAAAACTTTGAGAGCGGTAGCAAAGATGATGCGATGATCTACCACAGTAGCAGAAATACCTCCTTTAAACGCTTTTAAGCCACCAATCACCCTGTTGGCTCTATTCATGTACAGAACGACAAATTGTTCGTTTAAACCCAAGGAATTGGGCTCAAATAGATCTTTGAGTAGTCGGTAGGCATCAGAAGAATTTCGGATTTGCGGTAGCGGTGTTTCTTTTGGTGAGTAACCAATGGAAAGTTCACGTAGCTTGAGTAGTTGGTTTTCGTTCATCGACAAGAGAAGAGGAAATCACAATAACACCAGACATTACTTGTTTGCCCCCTTTGTTAAAGCGAATGATAGGGGGTTACTCGAATTGCCAAAGGCATAGGGGGATAGTAAAGTAGGACACCCCAATTCTCCTGAGAATATGATGTGGTAGGTGTTGAAAATTGGGGGAAAGTTGCTAAGCCCTTGATTTCGAGAAAATGAAAGGTCAAACTGCGTAAACTAATGCGCACCAAATTGTACTGAGAATAGGAAATATAGAAGTCACTTTCTAATTTCGTGATACGTTCTTGAAAAAAGCAATCATCACATTTTAACTGAGTAATCACTTGGAAATAGTGCCATAAAAAAAGCCCCTCATTTCTGAGAGGCTTTTGGTGGGCCCTGCTGGGTTCGAACCAGCGACCCCCTGATTATGAGTCAGGTGCTACTAACCAGCTGAGCTAAGGGCCCAATTTCTATCCGAAGAAAAGGTAGAAAGGGTTGCAAATTTAGTCAATTTTACATCGCCAAGCCAACGATTGTCCAAAATATTATTTCCCCATATCCGATGTTTTCAATCCCTGCTGTGTGTAAATTCGCTTTGTGCAAGCTTCGAAACTTCCCGGCCAGGGAGCCTCAATCTTTACCGTGATGTCGGCCCTCGCCGCCAAGTACAAAGCAATCAACCTATCCCAAGGATTTCCCGAGTTCAACCCGGATCCGTCACTCGTAGAAATGGTGAATCGTGCCATGCAGAACGGATTGAATCAGTATTCGCCGATGGCAGGGCAGCAATCGCTACGGCAGGTGTTGGCGGACCGACAAAACTCATGGGGCAGGGCATTTGCTATCGATCCCGATAAACATATTACCATTGTACCTGGGGCAACCGCCGGATTGTTTTCTGTGTTTCAAGCCTTGGTGATGCCGGGCGATGCAGTGATATTGTTCGACCCATCATATGACAGTTACGCGCCATCCATTGTCCTCGCTGGCGGCGTGCCCGTGCGTTTGTCGATCAATCCCGACGGAACCTATCCGTTCGAGGAATTGAAACAAGTCATCAACAATAAAACGAAGTTGGTGGTTGTCAATACGCCGCACAATCCACTGGGATTGGTTTTTGATCGCACTCAATGGAACAATTTGGCAAATATCCTTTTGGATACGCGCATCATGGTGCTGAGTGATGAAGTATACGAACACATGGTGCTTGATGGAGCCGAGCATGTTTCTGTATTGCAAATACCCGAATTGGCCCACCGCGCAGTGGCTGTATCTTCCTTTGGCAAGACCTTTCACGCCACAGGATGGAAATTGGGTTATGTAACCGCACCTGAAGATCTCACCCAAGAGATTCGAAAGGTTTACCAATTTTTGGCTTTTGCAGCAAATACACCAATGCAAATCGCGGCGGCAGAATTCTTGTCGACCAATCCCCACTATGAAAAATCGGTTTCCACAGTGATGCAGCAAAAACGCGATTTATTCGCGAGCAAACTGCGCGGTTCTCGGTTTCAACTTTTGCCATGTGAAGGTGCTTATTTTCAAATCGTGGATTACAGCAGGATTTCAGAACTTGCCGACCTTGACTTTGCCGTTCATTTAACAGAAACATTGGGTGTGGCCTCGATTCCTGTGAGTGCGTTTTATCAAAATCCGCCCAAAGGCCAGCGATGGCTTCGGTTTTGTTTTGCCAAAAATGATGATACACTGCTAAAGAGTACCGAATTGCTATGTCAGCTTTAAATGTCTACTTAATCCAAACCGCCCTCAACTGGGAAAATCCTGCGGCCAACAGGGCGCGATTGCAGTGGCATATGGGACAAACCATGTCCAATTCGTTGGTTGTGTTGCCAGAGATGTTTGGAACGGGATTTACCATGAAACCAGAGGATTGGGCCGAATCCATGGATGGTGAAACCGTACAATGGATGAAGGCCTTGAGTGCGGACAGAATGATTTGTGGGAGTTTGGCAATAAAAGAAAAAGGACATTTCTACAACCGATTTTTGGCGGTATATCAGGGCGAGGTCGTGGCTCAGTACGACAAGCGACATTTATTCTCATTTGCGGGAGAAGATGGGCATTATACTGCCGGCGCTCAGCATTGTGTATTTCATTATCAAGGTTGGGCCATCGCGCCCTTTATTTGCTATGATTTGCGTTTTCCGACATGGATACGCAAAACAATGTTGTTGGATCAGGCAAATGTTCCACAGTGTATCCTGTTTGTGGCGAATTGGCCCTCGGTCAGAATTTCTGCTTGGGATGCCCTGTTGAAAGCCCGTGCCATTGAAAATCAATCCTATGTAGTGGCGGTGAACCGGGTAGGGAACGATGGAAAAGGTATTGCCCACAATGGCCATTCTCAAGCACTTCGGTTCGATGGTGACTACCTGATGCAACCCCACGAAAGAGAAGGTATCGCCCATGTGGTCCTGGAAAAAGGGCCTCTTGAACAGTTCCGCGCGAAGTTTCCATTTCTGCGCGATGCCGATGGATTCTGACAATATTCCGATAACCATTCTAAATGCAGTTGTAACTTTGCCATTGCCATACTTAGTCGCACAGACGGATTGTTGTATGGACAAAATTGTTGTACATCTGTGGGTCAAAAAAATAAACAAACACAAGTTCCCGAAGACGGCTACAAAGGACTTTCATGCCAATCTCCGCTTGAATTATCGTACCTTTGCATCCGTGAATACAGAGCAGTTTAAAGATTTAAGAGGCCGTGTAGAGGCTTTGAGGAGGTATCTTTGACGTCGATAGGAAACTTGCGGAAATCGCCGACGAAGAAGAACAAACCCTAGATCCCAAGTTTTGGGACGAGCCCAAAAAGGCGGAGTTGCACCTGAAAAAAATCAAGGATAAGAAAATTTGGACCGATGCCTATGGATTAATCACCAACACCATCGGTGATTTGGAAGTCTTGGTGGAGTTCCAAGAAATGGGGGAGGCTACCACTGAAGAAGTACACGCCCAATACCTCCAACTGATGCAATTGGTGGAGGACTTGGAATTTAAAAACATGCTTCAAAGCGAAGAAGATCACCTCGGCTGTGTGTTGGAAATCAATGCGGGCGCAGGTGGTACGGAAAGTTGCGACTGGGCCCAAATGCTCACAAGAATGTACCTCATGTGGGCGGAAAAGAATGGTTTCTCCGTTTCAGAACTCGATAGACAAGACGGTGATGTCGCCGGTGTGAAGAGTGTGTCCCTAGAGATCAAAGGTGATTTTGCGTTTGGCTACTTGAAAGGTGAAAATGGCGTTCATCGAATGGTGCGGATTTCTCCGTTCGATTCCAATGCGCGCCGACATACCTCGTTTGTGAGTGTCTATGCCTATCCATTGGTCGATGATACCATCGAGATAGAAATCAAACCCCAAGATGTGGAGTTGCATACGAGTCGTTCAGGTGGTGCAGGCGGACAGAATGTAAACAAAGTTGAAACCAAAGTGCAACTGACGCACATACCCACTGGCATTGTGGTTGTTTGTCAGGTAGACCGCAGTCAGTTGGGAAACCGCGAACGTGCGATGCAAATGCTGAAATCACGCTTGTACGAATTGGAACTGGCCAAACGCAATGCTGCAAGGGCGGAGATTGAGGATGGCAAGATGAAAATTGAATGGGGTTCCCAAATTAGGAACTACGTGTTTCATCCATACAAGTTGGTGAAGGACGTGAGAACCGGCGAGGAAACCAGCAACGTTGGCAACGTAATGGATGGCGATTTATGGCCGTTCATCAAGAGTTACTTGTTGGCAGCGAGCGGCGGTGAATTGAAAAAATAAGACAATCAAAAATGGGCGCTCCGCGCCCATTTTTTTTCTCCCTACATTTTTTTCTCCCTGCAAATACAGCAAACCTTATCCTTCTCCATCCATCAAATGCCAATCCCACAACCCCAATTAACCCGCTTTTAACGCGGCATCATAGGTTTCCAAGCACCGTTTTCTCGCAAACGCATGGTCAACCATTGGCTCGGGGTAATTGGGTGTGCCGTATTCCGGAACCCATTGTTTGATATACTGAAACTGCTTGTCGAATTTCTCCGTTTGTAAAGTGGGATTGAATACCCTGAAATAGGGAGCCGCATCCACGCCAGAACCCGCAGCCCATTGCCATCCACCATTGTTGCTCGCCAACTCAAAATCCAGTAGTTTTTCTGCAAAATAGGCCTCGCCCCATCGCCAATCGATCAAAAGATGCTTGGTCAAGAAACTTGCCACAATCATCCGAACGCGGTTGTGCATAAAGCCCGTGGTGTTCAACTCCCGCATACCGGCATCCACGATGGGATAACCCGTTTTTCCGTCCCTCCATCGCGCAAAATCCTCCTCGTTGTTTCGCCAAGCGATTTGATTGTAAAGCGGTTTGAATGCGCCACCAACCACGTGCGGAAAGTGCCACAATATCTGGATATAAAAATCGCGCCAGATCAACTCGTTCACAAACGTTTCATTCAATGTGAGCGCTTTTGTCAATTTTTCCCGAATACTGATAGTGCCAAAGCGAAAATGGAGCCCAAGCCTGCTTGTGCCCTGCACCGAGGGGAAATTCCTTTTCTTGTCATACTCCTTGATGAGCGTTTGGGTGATTGTTTTTTCCGGGTAATTGAAGCTGAACGATTCAAAACCCATCGATTCCAGGGTAGGCATTACCCGCCGTTGCGTTTCTGCAACCGGGGATATCATCTCCAACGCGGTTTCTGAGGCAAAAGCGTGTACTGGATTTTGTGCCAAATGCGCCTTCCATTTTCTACTGTAAGGGGTAAAAACAGTATAAGGCTTGCCATCGTCCTTTGTGACCTCTGATTTTTCGAAGATGCAATGGTCTTTGTACGACAAAAATTCCATGTTGTGAGATGCACACACCGCTGCAACTTGATCGTCGCGATGAATGGCCGAGGGTTCGTAGTCGCGGTTGCAAATCAAAGCAATGCCGGGGAGCGCTTGCAATTGTTCTTTCCAAACCTCAACGGGATGGCCATACCAAACCATCAAATCACCGCCAGCTTGTTGAAGTTGTGCTTTGATCGATGCAATTTCTCTGTGAATGAATTGTACCCGTGTATCTTTCGGGTTTTCCAAGCGGTCTAAAATGGATTTGTCGAAAATGAAAGCACATTGGATTGTGGCATTCTTTTCCTTGGCCAATTCAACAGCGCGGAACAAGCCATGATTGTCGGTTAGACGCAAATCGCGGCGGAACCAGAAATAAAGAGTTTTTTGCATCAGATTTTGGGGTGACCTTGCAAATGCTGCATGGCCGATTCAATGGTTGGATACTGATAACAAAATCCTTGGTCCAATGTTTTTGTTGCGGATACATACTGATTTGTTAGGGCGATGACCGAGCGTTCACCCCAAGCCCATTTGATCAGCCACGCGGGAACAATGAGACGCTTTCGAATACCCAAAAACCGGATGAGTCGGTTGAGTTTTTTTGCCAAAAATAATTGAAGGCGGAAAATGGGAAGCCAGACGGGAATATTTACCGCGGGGAATCGTTCAAAGGCGTCACCAAATTCACCTTGCGTGCATGGGTTAGGGGCAACCCCGTTGTATATGCCGGGCTGCAGCCTACCTTCAATCAAAGCGATGTATTGATTACACAAATCAACAATGTGGATCCAACTCCAGCGATTGCTGTGATAGCCAACAGAACCCACCATTCCGCTCAATAAAAATTGCGCTTGAGCTGCATTCACGATCTTGCTTCTGTTCGATAAAACCAATCCCGTTCGCACAATGCTCAACGCCAGCTGCTTGGGGTTGTTTTTGAACAAACTATCTTCCCAAATTTTACAAACTTCGGCAAGAAACCCCTCGCCAGCAGTGCTTTCTTCGGTAAGTGTTTGTAGAACCCACTCGGGGTAGTACCCAATGCCGCTCGCAGATATGATGTGTTTTGGGGGATTTGTACACAAAGAACAAGCCTGCATCAATGCTTCGGTGCCATGAGCACGACTTTCTAAAATTTCTTTTTTGTAGGCTTTTGTCCAAGGTTTTGCAACGTTAGCCCCTGCCAAATGGACCACCACATCCACATTTTCTAGAATTTCAGGATTCGACCAAAAAATATTTTTTCCCGATGGCAAATCTTTTTGTACGGTTTGTTTGTTACTACGACATCGGCCTAAGTGTAACACAACGTGACCTCTATCTTCAAGTAGGTGAGATAGTTGCCCGCCAATAAGCCCAGAGCCGCCTGTAATAACAATTTTCATAACAATGTCGAATTTTTCAGAGAAGGTATTTGATATTAACAAACAAGACGCTAAAAGGTCGAAAAAAGACTACCGCGACAAGTATTTTATCAAAGATATCGAAAACATTACCGGTATCAAAGCCTACACATTACGGATCTGGGAACAGCGTTACGGAATGCTTTTGCCCAAGCGAACTGATACGAATATTCGCTATTACGAAGAGGATGATTTGAAATACATGATGAACATCGCCATGCTGAATGCAAACGGTTTTAAAATAAGCCGAATTGCAGAAATGAGCAGGGATGAGGTTCAGCGCAGAACACTCAGCATATCGGAAAATAGTTCCAGTCACCAAAGTCAAATTACGGCGCTCAGCACGGCCATGTTTGAATTCGATGAAAAGGAATTCAACAAAGTGCTTTCCATCAATATCCTCAAATTGGGGATGGAAGAAACCACCGTGAACATCATATTCCCATTTTTGCAGCACGTGGGCGTACTTTGGCTCAGTGGAACCATTCACGTGGCACACGAACACTTCATCACAAACATCATCAAACAACGCATGTTTGTGGCAATTGATCAACTCAATGTGCTGCCGCATCCAAACGCCAAAAAATTCTTGTTGTTTCTTCCGAACCAAGAGAACCATGAGCTCAGTCTGTTGTTTGCTTCCTATATCTTGCGTTCGAGGGGACAAAAGGTCACCTACCTTGGTACATCAACGCCGCTCGACGATTTGAACAAGATATACAAACTCCACAATCCGGATGTTGTTTTTTGCGCAATCACCAACGCCAATGCGAGCATGCCCGTTCAGGTGTACATTCAAACCCTTTCCAGAAACTGGCCCAATACCCAGATTTTGGTGACAGGTACGCAAGTGGTGAAACGCAGAGACTTAAAGGTTCCGAGCAATTGCCGAATCATTACGTCTCCCGATGATTTCTTGGTTTGTTTGGATCAAATCACCATATAAGTCATCATTCAAATCGCTGAATGTCGACCTCGGCATGCAACAGCGCTCCTGAGAGAATGTTATCAGCCAACATCGGCGCCAGCCAAGAGCACAAGCTGCTGCCTTTTGCGCCAAGACCGTTAAAAACAAACAATCCCTTCTCGCTGCGATGTTCGCCCAAATAGGGTCTTCGTTGCTGCACTGTGGGTCTTACAGCTCTTCGATGCTCTATGAGTGAAACGGGCTGCTTGGTGATTTGCGCAGCGCGCTCCAACAAAAATTTGGCGTCCTTTTCCTCGGGTTCAGTACTCATACTGTTTTTGTGAAAATTGCTCCCCAACAAATAAATATCCCTTTCTGTGGTGGGAACAATCCATTGCTTCTGTTTGATGATCATGGGATTGTCTCCAATATTGGGTATGTGAACTTTCAAAATATCACCGCCCGTTGGATCCATAAACAGGTATTTAAACCAGGGGTTTTCCAATAGGCCAATGCCCTCACAAAACACGACCGCTTCAAATACTTCGTCTCCGTATTGCCAACCACCTGTCTTCTTGCACAGAGAATGGTTGAACCCGTCAATCGCGTATTGATTTCTGCTCGTTAGATGGTCCTGCACGGATTGCAAAAAGACAGAAACATCCAACCGACCGCAATGTTCGACCCAAGTTGCCGATTCCCCAGCGAGCGGTGGGAGATTGTGTTCATCGCTGCGACTCAGCCATGCGCTCATTTCGGGTTCGTTCATGCGCTTTTCCCATTCCAACGCTTCACCATCATTGGCATGGATGTTTAAAAAAGGGTAGTTGTCGATAAAATGGGTCTGCAGCACGCTCTCCCAATGCCTATAATAACCGAATAGCGCAGGGAAAAGTATGTCGCACTGCCAAGTTTTGCGTACGCCTTTCGGTACGATGGGGTTGAGTAAGCCAGCGGCAACCCGACTGCTGCTGTTTTTTAATTGGTTGTCGATGAGCAAGATGTCTTTTCCCCTCTCCAACAATTCAAGGGCCAAGCAACTGCCTGCCAATCCACTGCCCACTATCAATATTCGTCCCCTGTTGTTGATCACTGTATTTTGCAATAACTTGCTGCAAGTTACAAAACGATGCCAAAGACTACACGAATATTATGCATGCTTTTGATAGGGGGAATGATGTTGAAGGCGGAGGGACAATCGGCGGGTGAGGTTCCACAATTTTACGGTTATCCCATGGCGGGTATATTGATGTCACAGTTGGATGGTGATCAAGCCTCGGGTTACAACAAGTTTGGATACAATGTGGGAATAATCACGGGGTACAGATGGCAAAAGGCGGGTTTTAGTGCGTTGGAATTTCAAATGTCGGCCTGTGAACGCGGCAGTAGAAGGGCATTTGACCCAATCACATTTGTAAACGCATTCCATATTCGATGTCGGCAGGTAGAGCTTCAAGTCAATGGGGTTTACACGTTGGATGTCGCTCGGTTGGGTTCACTGAATTTGTTGGGGGGTGTTCGCTATGGTTTGTTGTTGTCCGTGGACGAGACGGAGGGCACGAATCCTGGAATCGCGGAAGATTTCCGAAAGGGTGCGATGATGTTGGAACTGGGTGCCACGAAGTCGGTGAGTGACGGGGTATTGATGCGCGTCACTTGGAATTACAGTTTGAATTCGGCGGTAACACAAGATTTTCGAAATGTATTTTATCCCACGGGGGTTTACCACAACGGGGTGGGAGTGGCGGCTTTGTTTCGTTTGGGAAAATAAAATTGACCGCTTGGTAGGGCGATGTTGCGCTAAAGAAGATTGCAGGAGGCAAAAAAAAGCCCAGCGGAGCTGGGCTTTTCAATCCTTTTGAGGATGAATTATCTTGTGCGAAGCTCTTTGATACGAGCTGCTTTACCAATTTGTGTGCGAAGGTAGAAAATACGGGCGCGACGTACACGACCTTTTCTGTTTACTTCGATTTTGTCGATGAAAGGAGAGTGCATTGGGAAAATACGCTCAACACCAATACCATTAGAAATTTTACGAACGGTAAAAGTCTCATCGATTCCAGCATTGCGACGTTGAATAACATCACCTTGGAATAATTGAATACGCTCTTTGGCGCCTTCTTTAATTTTATAGTGAACAGTGATACGATCACCAGCTTTGAAAGCGGGTAAGTCTGTTCTCAAATACTCAGATGCGATGCTATTAACGATTGAATTCATGGGTTTTAATCCTAAATGGGCTGCAAAAATAGGTATTTTTTCTTTTGTTACAATGATTTTCTGCAAAAATCCCTCTCAAACGTGAATTTTCGCAATGTGGAATAACTTGTGTTAAACTTTTCGTCAATCCATTGTGTCTTAGTCATAGAATTGTATCTATTTCGCACTTTAATATTCCTCACAATAACAGAATGAGTCACGAGTCCACCCAACATACAATCCCAACGAATGCCCTACGATTGTCGGACTGCACAGAAGATGAGCTAACGGCTGAGATGTTGCGCGATGGTATGTCGTCTGCACTTTTTGAAGAGGTTGTGAGAAGGTATCAAAAATCGGTTTACTATCACTGTCGCAACCTTTTGGTCAGCCACGATGATGCCGATGATGCCGTTCAGAATGCATTCATCAAGATTTGGCAAAATGCCCAACAATTCAGAGGAGAGAGTTTGCTCCGAACATGGGTATACCGCATCGCCACCAACGAATCGATCAACCTGATTCGGAAGCGTAAACCCACCATTGATTTTGATGAAGCACAGCCGGAGATGGCGGAATTGATTTCTGAAGATTTGTACTTATCCGGGGACGATATTGCGTTGAAACTGCAAAAGGCCCTGTGTTTTTTGCCGTTCAAGCAAAAATTGGTTTTTACACTGCGGTATTTCGAGGATTTGTCTTACGCAGACATTGCGCTTCTCACATCCACCAGTGAAGGGGCTTTGAAGGCTTCTTACCATCACGCCGTGAAAAAATTGGAAATATATTTAAATGTCCTCCATTAAACCTTTGTCCAAGCAAAACGTCTAACACAAAAGTCTCAACAACATGGATTTGGAAAACGAAAAAATTGGCCCCGCATACAAAGCGCCGGATTCCTACTTCAAGGAGACCGAGTCGCGCTTGATGCAGCGTTTGGGAATCCAAGCAGACGTCCAAGAAAAGCTGGCTGATGACCCAGCAGTTGACACGGCTCAGTCAGCGATTCAGACAATCACTTCAGCTGCTCCACTCGACACCACGGGTGTTCAAAAGCGAGCGCGAAAACAAGATCCCATGACCGCCAAGAGCGAGGGAATCAACAAAGAAGTGGATGCCCTAGGCAATGTTGTGATCCCACCGTTGACGTTTACAACCAATGAAAACCCAGAGTGGGTGAATTTTGGTGCCATCCCCGAGGAAGTTAGTTCCGATGCAGATAATTTGGATAGCCAAATCAAGATTGTCTCGTTTGCCGATGCAAACGCCTCAACAGAGGGGGAGAAGTCCGTGCTTGAAGCAATAGAAGTGACAGGTGAAATACCTATCGCCATGGAGGTCCCCGTGATCGAAGATGAACTGTCTCCTGCCGCAAATGAAACAACAGAGCTTGTTGTAGAATCCCCATGGGGCGATGCAGCATTAATCGAAACAAGCATTAATAATCCTTTAGAAACTGTAGAAATTCCGGTTGCTACCGAGCCTAAAGTCATCGTTCATGAAGTGCCGGAATCGGTTGGATTGGATGAGTTAGAATCCTATCTCACGGGCAAAAATCAGCCTGCTCAAACGCCATCAGAGCAAACTGTTGATGCCAAAATAGAAGCGGCGGTTCCATTGGCAACACCTCGTGTGGAGGAAGTTTCGTCGCCCCGAGAAATGGAAGAAAAGCCCATTTCATTGGAAGCCCCTGCCACAGCGTTTGCGCCGATCGCAGGAAGGCAAAATGAATCAGCCACTCCCGGTTGGTTGGGCGTTGCTGCGGCACTCGCGGCCATTGTTGCAGCCTACTTCATTTGGACAGCCATTCAACCACCCAAATCAGATACCGAACAGGTTGCATTGCAAGAAGAGGAAGCAACCATTCCTGAAGCCCCATTGGATGAACAAGTGCAAACGGATACCATTCCCGATGGACGTCAAATCGTAGAACCCTTGATCATGGAGGAAATGCCCAAGTACAAAGAACCCAATGTTTATACCATCATCGATGCTGCGGATATGCCAGAAAGAACCAAGCTTGCACTACAGGACTTGGAAGACAATGGGCTGGCTACCTTTGACATGGAAGATGAACTGTTTGAAGAATTAGATTTTGAATCACTATGAAATTGATAAAAATAGTTTCAATTTGCTTTTTGATGCTGTTTGCCGTTTCGGCGAAAGCACAAAATGAAGTCAGGAGAGATAGTCTCCGCGCAGCCAAAGTGGAGGAACTGCGCAAGTTTCGTGAAACCTTGTTTGTTGAACGACTCTCCCTCACAGATGCAGAAAAGCGCAAGTTTTTTGCTATCTACGACGAATACCAATTAAAGTTGCGCGATGCAAAGCGTGCATTTAGGATGAAATGGGAAGGCAAAAAACCTTCTGAATTGAGCGATGCAGAAGCCGAATTGTATTTTAAAGATGCCATCGCACTGCGTAAGTTGGAGGTGCAATTGATGGAGACTTATACGGTGAAATTGAAGCCGGTAATTGGTATGCAAAGGGCTGTTCAATTGCCGAAGATCGAGCGCGAAGTAAAAAAAGAGTTGATCACCAAGGCACGTTCCATGCGCAAAAAGAAAAAAGGAGCGGGTGAAGGACAAGGTGGTGAGGGTGGACCAGGGGATGACCGATCAAGACGTCCGCGCGCGCCCAGAGAAAATGCTGCGCCCAACACACCAAATTAACCTTCATTTGTTTGTTGGCTAGATGCCTAGTATTCAAATTGTCGGGGGAGGAATGTCGGGCCTGTCCGCCGCATTCTTGCTCGAACAACAACATCAAGACTACCAATTACACGAGGGTGGTTTGCATTGGGGTGGTAAGCTCCAGACCACAATTCGCGATGGTTTTGCGATGGATCATGGATTTCAAGTGATTCAATCTGCTTACCCGGCATTACAGATTTTTCAACAAAAAGGATATCTGTCAGACGCCCTCGCCTTCGGCTCGGGCGCTTGGTTGCTGTCGAATCATGGAAAAACATTGCTGGCCGACCCCCTTCGGGAATTTCCGAGAGGCCTCGCTGCGCTCGGCCACCCCAGTATCCGACTCACCGATGTTTTTCAAGTGGTTCGCCTGCGCAATGCACTCATCCGAAAGCAGCCCGAACAGTTTTTTGTCACCGATACCAGTACCACCCTGCAGTATTTGCAAAATCAAGGGTTTTCCCAACCGTTCATTGAAGCGTTTTTTCGTCCTTTCTTCTCCGGAATTTTTCTAGAAGAAGCCCTGAAAACACCCGCATCCATGTTCCAGTTTGTCTTCTGGGCGCTCGCAAATGGCAAGGCTTGCCTTTTGCCCAATGGCGTTCAAACCCTGCCGAACCGGATCGCCGCAGACCTCAACCCATCCAAAATTCACCTTTCATCTCAGCAACTCAAACCGTTGATGGCCGACGACCCGACCCACAAGAATTTCTTCTCTACCGCCGTTCATTATTACGCAGTGGATGCTGATATGGGTTTGGGGAAGTTTATCGCCCTAAATGCCACCCAGCGAGGGAATATCAATTTATTGGCAGTGCCATCGGCCGTTCAAAGTGGGTATGCTCCAAAGGGGAAGCACTTGCTTTGCGTGTCAATGAAGCCCAGCGTGGCAGCCCAGGAAAACACCATGCCCTCTGCACAAGCAATCTTGCACGAAGTAGACCAATTGTTGCAAACCAACTCAGGTGCCCAATGGCTCGATTCCTTCACGGTGAAACATGCCTTGCCCGCCGATACCCGCTACACTTACCAACCAAATAACTTTGAAGGCACGGTTGTGCAGGAAAATAACCACACCACCTTCTTGGCCACCGGTGCCATCGCCAATCCCTCGCTCAACGCGGCAATATTGAATGGGATCGGTTTTGTAGAATCGCTAAATTCTCAGTAATTCACCCCGATTTAACATTTTGTTTACTTGCTTTTAACTGAGTGCAAGCGTATTATTGCATCTTTAAAAATAGAAACATTCAATCATTATGACTAATAACAACACAAAATTAGGAAGCAGCCCATTGATGGCTTATTTCTCCGGCCTTGCCATTTTGTTTGCCATTGCCGCAGGGTACTCAATTTACATCTTTTTGTTGGGAAATCCAGCAAACTTTGAAGACGGTGACGTAGCTAAAGGACATCCATTGGGATTGTTGGGTATCATCTACCGTGGTGGTATCGCCATCGTTCCTTTGTTGATCGCCGTAAACATCACAGTAATTTTGATTGCCATCGAGCGTTTCATCACTTTGTCTGCTGCTTCAGGCCGCGGAAACGCCACTGAATTTGTGCGTAATATGCAAGGATTGTTGTCCAATAACGATATCGACGGTGCCATTGCCGCTTGCGACATGCAACGTGGATCATTGGCGAACGTGGTTCGTTCAGGTTTGACACGCTACAAAGTAGTTGCAGCCAAAACAGATTTGGATCGCGACGAAAAGAAAGCAGCCATCGAAAAAGAATTGGAAGAAGCAACGAGCTTGGAATTGCCTATGTTGTCAAAGAACTTGGTCATCGTTTCAACCTGTGCTTCTATTGGTACATTGATCGGTTTGATTGGTACAGTATTCGGTATGATTCGTGCGTTCGCGGCGTTGGCTAACTCAGGTGCGCCTGACACAGCTGCGTTGGCAACAGGTATTTCTGAGGCTTTGGTAAATACAGCCTTCGGTATCATCGGTTCTACTCTGGCGATTATCAGCTATAACTACTTCACCAACCGCATCGATACCATGACCCATAGCATGGACGAAGCAGGTTACTCTATCGTTTCAAACTTCCAGGCCAACCACGGTTAATCCCGTACGTTTACCTTTTTGGTTTAAACAGGATTAAGACCCGTAAAAAATACGAACATGCCTAAAGTTAGTATGCCCCGTTCCACGCCCTCATTGGACATGACGCCAATGGTGGATTTGGCATTCCTTCTGGTAACGTTCTTTATGTTAACCTCAAGTTTCCGTGCTCCTGAGCCCGTTTTCGTAGATCCCCCAACATCAACCACCGATGACCAAATTCCAAAACAAGTGTTCTTGGTTACCGTGGATGAAAAAGGAAGGGTTTTCATCGATCTAACCAACCCTGCTGTAAAAGAGTTGGTGTTGAAAGACATGATGCGCGACTTCAAGGTGAAAATGAGCGGTGAGGACGTAAAGAAATTTGCCGGCGCAGGTCCAGTAGGACTGAAGATGGAATCCATCCCCGCCTATTTGGAATTAGATGTCAATGAACGCATGAAGGTTGAACAATCTGGCGTACCCTATGATACAGTGAACATCAAAAAGAGTCAACTGTACCATTGGGCTTACAACACCCGATTGCGCGCTCATGACGATTTCAATGATCGAAAAGACGAAGCTGAAAAGCGTGGACTTCCCTTCGACAAAGAAAACTACATACAGTTTGCTGTAAAAGCCGATGGAAAAACAAAATATAATGTGCTTAAACATGTTATACAAGTATTCCGTGAGGCTAAAGTAAAGAACTTTCAGATGATAACCGGTTTGGAAGCCAAACCCAATGATTAAAAGATAGGAGAGATAAACCATGGCAGAAATTCAATCGAATGGTGGCGGAGGCGACGGTGGTAAAAAAAGAGCCAAAAAACAGAGTACCAAAGTGGATATGACCCCTTTGGTGGATTTGGCCTTCTTGCTGCTTACATTCTTCGTACTTACCTCAACTTTCTCTCAACCCAAAGTGTTGAGAATGATCTTCCCTGAAAAGTTGGATGAAAAAGACCTAAAAAACATGAAACAGCCCGAGGTAAAGGATGGTATCACTATTTTACTTACCCGAGAAAATCGTGTTTTCTGGTATCGCGGTGCCCTAAACGATAAAACCGTTTTGGAAGAAACCGATTTCACCAAAAATGGATTGCGTAAAATGTTGGTAGAGAATAATTTGTCTCTGCTGACTCAATTGCGTGATTTTGAAAAACAAATGAACAAAGTCGATGATAAAGATACTGCCAAGCGCAATGCCATCGATGCCAAAGTAAAACAAGCCCAACGCGATTCTAAATTGGTTGTGTTATTGAAAAACGACGATGAAGCCACTTACAGAAACGTGATTGACGTCATGGATGAATTCATGATCTGTCAGATTGCCAAATACTTTGCCGTTGATGAGGGCATGGCCCCATTGGAGAAGAAACTCATCGCCCAGAAACTTAAATCCTAAACGCTATGTCAGAAAGTTTGATGAACAAATGGGACCAAGTGCAATCGCCAGGACGCAATGAACTGGTATTTGCCAACCGATTCAAAGAATACGGGGCCTACCAAATACGTAGTCAGTTTAGTAAAAACCAGTCGTTGGCTACTTTGATTGCCCTTTCTGTGACAGCTTTGTTTGCCGCGATGCCCATCATCGTAGAACATTTCTTTCCCAAAGAAAAGGAAACAAAAACGCAGTTGAAGGTGACCAACATCGACGATGTGAAGGCACCCGAAGAAGAGGAAGAGAAAGAGCCAGAAAAGCCGAAAATTGAAGAGCCTGAACCACAAGTCGCAGCGCAACAGTATGTTGTTCCAAAGATTAACCCTGATGCTGCTACCGATGATGTGATTATTCCTCCCGATGAAATCAAAACAGCGGGAAAGAAAACCCAAGAGGGAGAAGATGACTTTGAAGCCCCTGATTTTAAGGATGATGGTGGACCAAGCGGTGGAGGCGATCAAATCGCAACCAATGTCCAAATCAAAGCGAACTTCCCAGGTGGTGAGGCCGCCTTCCGTGCTTACGTTGAAGGTGAGTTTCAATACCCTCCCCGATGCTACGAAGAAGGAATCAATGGAGCAGTTTTGTTGCGTTTTGCAGTGGATGAAGCCGGCAGAATCTCCCGCGTTCAAGCCATTGAAGAAACCAAGAGTTGTCCTGAATTCACTACCGAAGCCATACGCGTGTTGAAAAAGTCGCCCCGTTGGGTGCCAGGACAAAACAATGGTGCATTCTTGAAGTCTTGGCGTGAAATACCCATCAAATTGGCGGTGGAGTAACCCAAATGAAATCGTTCAAAAAAGGCGGGCCAACGGCCCGCCTTTTTTGTTTGTTTTTCTCCATCCGAATTTCTTCGGTCTGATTATCTTTGTTCAACATGAGCATGCCTGCACTATTAACCATTCGCGATCTTCGCATCGATGCAGGCAATACCCCACTTTTGCACTTGCCACTACTCACAATCAGTCAAGGAGAATTACATGGTGTAATCGGAGAGAGCGGTAGCGGTAAATCACTCACACTTTTCGTGGTACTTGGACTCATCGCCCCGCAATTGAAAGTGCAAGGCTCGGTGGTTTTTCAAGGCAGAGAATTAACGAGCCTATCGCCAACCGACTGGTTGTCGATTCGCGGCAAAGAAATTGGCATGGTATTCCAAGAGCCAATGTCGGCCCTTAATCCCCAAATGCGTTGTGGAAAGCAATTGCTTGAATCAGCCCTTATTCACGAACCCAACAGAGAAAAAGCCCAAGCGCTGGTGGATCGGAAATTGGAACAGTTGGGGCTGGGCGAACTCAAAGAGAGAATTTTGCAGGCATTTCCCCATCAATTGAGTGGCGGACAGCGTCAGCGCGTAATGATTGCCATGGCATGTGTACACGAGCCACCTTTGATTTTGGCTGATGAGCCAACAACAGCATTGGACAGTGTGGCCCGTGCCCAAGTTATGGATGACCTGCAGCGGGTTTGCAGGCAACAAGGCAGTGCACTCCTGTGGGTGAGTCACGAACTCGATTTGATACAGCGCTATGCGGAATGCGTCACCGTGCTCAAAAAAGGGGCGTGCGTAGATCAAGGACCCACCCAAGCCGTTTTGGGAGAATTGGCGAAGCCCTATGTCCAAGAATTGTTGTCCGCGATGCCCCATGGAAAGTGGGTGACACCGCCAGACATTGACACCCCAATTCTTCAGTTGAAAGCGCTGTCGAAAGTATATGGCGAAGGCCAATTCAAAGTATCGGCCCTCAATGAATTCGAAGAAACCCTCAGCCCCGGCGAAACGCTTTCGGTGGTTGGTTTGTCTGGCTCCGGCAAAAGTACATTGGCCAAATTGTTGGTGGCACTCGAGACCCCCACAGGCGGTCAGGTGTTGCTAAACGGACATTCGATTCCCTCCAAGCCGCCCACAGGCATTCAAATGGTGTTTCAAGATCCATATGCATCGCTGAATCCCAACTACAAAGCAATCGATGCAGTGAAGGAAGTTGTGGCATTTGTGGATGCTTCGGCAAAAATCGCCGGAACAACAGAGGCGATTGCAATGAAATTGTTGACCGAAGTGGGTTTTGATCTGAGGTTGAGTCAGGCTTACCCCCACCAAATGAGTGGTGGACAGCGACAGCGTTTGTGTATTGCGCGTGCTTTGGCGTCGACTCCGAAAGTGCTTATTCTGGACGAAGCGGTGGCTGCTTTGGATCCTTTGGTGCAGAAACAAGTCCTTGATTTGTTGATACATTTACAACGAGAGCGAAAGTTGGCCTATGTTTTTATTACCCACAATCTGGAAGTGGCACAGGCGATATCGCACCGCATTGTTTTTTTGGAAAAAGGCGAGAAAAAGCCCTTGCCAGCGGATTGGATTCGGGATTGATTGCCATTGAATTCTAGCACTTTTTTATAGGGATTGATGGGGTATTGTTGGTTGCAATCCATTGTATTTCATCAATTTGGTTCTAAGTGTTTGTTTTATTGAACAAGCGATGATGTGTGCATACGATGCGGTCAATGCCCTTAGGTTCTGTTGTATCATTGTTGTATGATCCACTGGATAAACAAATCCCGCAATTCAGCGCTCACTGCGTTCGCGCTTTGTGCACTGATGATGCCCATACAAGCCCAATCTCAATCCCAAGCACAAGTTTCCAATGAGCCCGCAAATGCGCAGCCCCAACCGCCAGCTGTCGCTACAGAGATGGTCATCGAATTGGAACACAAAGTAAAAAAAGGAGAAACACTGTATGCCATCGGAAAACATTACCATTGCTCAGTGGCTGAGTTGCAAGCGCTCAATCCTGGAATCGGGATGTTGAAGCCCGGGATGAAGGTGAAAGTGAAACAGCGCACAAAAATGCCCGTAAAATCAGCGCCGGTGGCTGCGCCCCAGTTGAATCCTTTGGCTGATCGCAAAAAGGAAGTGCCCGTGGCCATCGCCACATTGCCAGAAGTGCCCGAAAATGTTATCGATCACGTGGTGGAAAAGGGACAGAGTCTTTACAGCATCTCCAAGAAATACGGGGTGAGTATCGCCGAAATCAAAACCGTAAACAAACTCAATTCTGATCAGCTGTCCATCAATCAAAAGTTGTGGATACCCAACAAAACCGCGAAGGCTGAAGCCATCGCGACCAACGGTACGCCAAAACTGGTGGAAAGTCCCAATGCGGTTTCAACGCTCGATTCGGCGGCCAAAATCGCCACCAATGTTGTGGTGGAACTGCCAGTAACACCTGCTGCCAATGCCGGGGTCTCAATAAAAGATTCCATGGAAAACCAAGGTGGAATGCCTGAACAGGTGGCGACAAAGTTGAAGTCGTCTAACCTCAAAGAATATGAAAAGAAAGTAACCGCCCAAATTGGTTACGAAGGCATGAAGGCCGATCGTTCTTGGGTGATGTTAAATAAGCACAAAAAGGGGGAGGTTGTCGCTGTGATCAATCCTGTGAACAAGAAAATGGTTTACTGCACGGTAATTGGAGATTTACCCGACAAAGGCAACAAGCACATCGCCATTTCGCAATCGGTGGCAGACCGTTTGGGAATCACCGAGGCCAACGCTACCTTGCGGGTTCGTTATGTGGCCCAATAAGGCATTGTTAGAGAGGGATTTGTGGCGTACCGACATCCTGTTGTGGGTGTCGTTTGGATTTGTGCATGTATCGCCTGCGGTGTCTTCGATTGCTTTGGGGCTATTTGTTTTGCAGTTGATTTTGGTGGGTGACACCCTGCCCATCAAAGGCGTTCAACGATGGGCGCTTTTTTTGATGGCGATGGCCCTATGCTGGAACATGCTGAGTTTGTGGGATAGTGCGCATGGCGGTTTGGCGACCCAATCGTTTTTAACGGATAAGGCGGCGGCTGATCTGCAAAAGATGGCTCTGGGAAAACTATTGATAAAATTGCCATGGATGATTGTTTTGGGGTTGTACGCGGCTGGCCGCCGCCTCAATACGGTACTCTATCGCGCCTGGCCCTTGGTGGTTTTGCCTTTGTTGTGGATCGCCGTGAGCAGCGTAATTCATTACCTACAGCATCGCGCATTCTACGACCAAATGGTGCTGGAGAGCAAGCCAATTCCTTTGTATTCCAATGTCTATCACATCGAGTTTACGGTGATGGTGGGTGGCGTGGTGTTGTTAATGTTGCATGGCCTGATGCATGCTAAGGTGAAAGATGAATTGTCAAGGAAGTTGCTCGGTGCCAGCGTGCTTGTATTGGTGGTTTGCATGCATATTTTGGGTTCGCGAACAGGACTCATTTTGTTGTATGCCGGCGGCGCAGCAATGATAGGGTTGTATTTGAAATCCCAAACCAAGCAGTTGCTCAAAGTGGCTTTGGTGGGACTGCTGTTGATGGGAGGGCTGATCCTGCTTCCAAGCGTTCAGAATCGCATAGCCAATACCATGGAAGACCTTACAACCACCGTGCGCGGGGGCGATGTTACCCATCAGAGCTTCGGTCAGCGATGGATTGCTTGGAACACAGCAGTAGCCCAGTTAAAAACCCCAACAGCAGTGATCTCAGGCTTCGGCGTGGGTACGGATGATGTGCTCAGAGAGGCTTATGATCGGTTGTCGGTTCGGTTGGCGGAGCGACATCGTATCGGTGTTCACAACCAATGGCTGGAGGGGTCCATGCAATCGGGGTGGATGTCCTTTTTGGCTTTGTTGATGCTCGGATTTTTTGCTTTTGGCGATGGATCAAAGGTTGACAGGATGAGTGGTCGCTCCATTTGGTTTGCCTTGTTGATTGCGATGATGTTTGAGAGTTTGATGGAGCGACAAGCCGGAATATTGGTCCTAATTGTGGTGTTTCAGGGCCTCATGCAGGAAAAAAATGGCAGTAATTCCGAAATAAAGACGGAATATGCTTTGAATGATCAAAACAAATAGGTATATTTGCAACCCCAAAAATTATGTCTCGCGTTTGTGATTTAACCGGAAAGAAGGCCTTGAAGGGCAACAATGTTTCGCATTCTAACAAGAAAACGAAGCGTCGTTTTTATCCCAACCTTCAGACCAAGAAGTTTTTTATTCCCGAAACAGGGGAGTGGATTACATTGAAAGTAGCTGCGTCTACAATCAAAACCATCGATAAGAAAGGTATTTCTTCTTGCATCAACAATTTGTTTAAGAAAGGAAAGATTTAATCATGGCAAAAAAAGGAAACCGCGTTCAAGTGATCCTTGAGTGCACAGAACAAAAAGGAAGCGGTGTGGCTGGCATGAGTCGTTACATCACCACAAAAAACAAGAAAAATACTGCGGAGCGTATTGAGTTGAAGAAATACAACCCATACATGCGCAAAGTAACTGTTCATAAGGAGATCAAATAATGGCAAAGAAGGTAGTAGCAACACTGAAAAAAGAAGGTGCCGGTAGCGAGTACGTGAAAGCAATCAAAATTGTAAAATCGCCCAAAAGCGGTGCTTACTCTTTCAAAGAAGAAATTTTGCCAGCCGATAAGGTTAAGGCGTTCTTCGCGAAATAATTGATCCTCGCAAAGATATTATAGCCCCTCAATGGGGCTTTTTTTTTACCTTCACATCGTACAACATCATGTCTATCTTCAATTGGTTCTCAAAAAACAAACCCAAGGAGGAAACACCCGCCGCCCAGGAGAAACAAGCAGCCCAAACACAGGCCGCCCTGGAAAAAACGCGCACCGGGTTTTTGTCGAAGTTGGGCCGACTGTTTACCGGGAAGCGTCAGGTAAACAGTGATTTCTTGGATGAATTGGAGGAAGTATTGCTCACATCGGATGTGGGTGTAGAAACCACCGTTCAAATCATCGAAAATTTGGAAAAGCGGGTATCCAAAGATGCCTATGTTTCTGAAGAAGAATTGCACGAACTCTTGGCTGATGAGATCGCCAAGCTCATGCCCGATATCCAAACCCCTGTGGCCAAAGACCTACACCTCACCGGTGCGTCTACACCGTATGTCGTTTTGGTTGTTGGTGTCAATGGCGTGGGAAAAACAACCACCATCGGGAAATTGGCTCACCATTATGCCCAATTGGGGAAGAAAGTAATTTTGGGTGCGGGTGATACCTTCCGCGCTGCTGCAGTAGAGCAATTGAGCATATGGCAAAATCGCGCTGGCGTGTCCATCGTCTCTCATGGCATGAATACCGATCCCGCCTCGGTGGCCTACGATGCGGTGAAACAAGCCGTAGAAGAAAATGCCGATGTGGTGATCATTGATACGGCCGGACGGTTACACAACAAAGTGGGACTCATGAATGAGCTCTCCAAAATCCGTCGCGTCATCGAAAAGTTCAAATCCGATGCGCCCCATGAAGTGTTGTTGGTGATTGATGCAACGACCGGACAGAATGCCTTCGAACAAGCCAAACAGTTTACTGCCGCCATCCAAGTGAATACCCTTGCTGTAACCAAACTCGATGGTACGGCCAAAGGCGGTGTGGTCATTGGCGTGAGTCATGCCTACCAATTGCCCGTGAAATACATCGGTCTGGGAGAAAAAGCCGAAGACCTCAAATTGTTTAACAAGTACGATTTCATCAAATCGATTTTTGTATCGTGAAAACCAAATCCAACAAGGAAACCAAAATCAATGTGATTACACTGGGTTGCAGTAAAAACCTGGTGGATAGTGAGGTGCTCATGGGACAGCTCAAAGCATCCCAATTTGATGTAGCCCACGAAAGTACCAAAGACGATGCCGATATTGTGAT
>SXYY01000071.1 GCA_005788145.1 Bacteroidota bacterium | reverse complement strand
TCCGCTTCCATCTGGATTCGACTGTAATCCTGAATCAAATTGGCTTGGTGGGGCGCTACAAATGATTGCAAATAAACAATCCGATACACAGACCTACCGTCTTGGGTAGTCACTATCTCAGGTGAGCTAAATTCTCCTGGCTTGAGTTTGTCTACCACCTTCTTCACATCACTCGGCAATGCATCAAAGGTGGTTTTTTGCATGCCGGTCATTGGATCCAATATAAATCCACAGTTCCCCTTGGCATCGCGGTTGTATTTGTCCTCAGTGGCGTACTTTTTCACAGCATCGCACCAAGTCATTTTACCCGATGTTATCAATTGATAAACACTATCAACACGCATGCTGGCAATTTTATAATCCTCTGTGGTGTTTTCAGCGCGAATCAAAATGTGTAAAGCAATCACCCGTTCACCACGGCGCTTCAATAACTTCATGATGTGAAAACCAAAGTCGCTCTCAAAAATGGGGCTAATACTATCGGGTTTCAATCGAAAAGCCATCCGTTCAAAGGCAGGAACCATATCGCCCCGACCAAACTCAGGCAACAACCCACCCTGATTCTTTGAACCTGGATCCATGCTGTAGGCCCGCGCCAATTTTTCAAAACTCTCACCGCGCATCACCCGCGAACGAATGTCTTCTAACTGCATTTTGGCAAAATCCTTTGCCTCCGCCGTAATCAAGGGTTCAATCATTAATTGTCCCACTTCTACCTCCGTTGAAACAACGGGCATACTGTCTTGCGGAATGGAATCATAAAACTGCTTCACCTCTTGGGGCGATATGCGAATATTTTTGGTGATTTCACCGTACATCTGCTTGGCCAAAAGCTGCTCACGCATTTTCGGACGGATATCATCCTTGAATTCAACCACCGTTTTGCCCAAATATTTTTCCAGTTCTGCCATGCTACCCGCTTGGCGCTGATAGTATCGCAAGCGATTATCAATTTCGCTTTCCAATTGATCCTCAGGAACAACCAAACTATCCAATTCGGCTTGATTCAGCAGCAGTTTTTGGATAATCATGTCTTCTAGCAAACGACAGTACGACACCTGAGAATCTTTCAGGGAAGCGCCTTTGGTCATTTGCATTTTTTCGGTTTCAAAATCGCTTTGAAGGATGATTTTACTGCCCACGACAGCCATTATACCATCCACGTATTGCGGGGGCAAATAAGGTCCGCTAGTCTTAATTTGTGCCTCAGCGCTGCAGAGCAACAACATCGCCACCAAACCCAATAACCCGCGCAATCCTTGCAACTTCAACACCTTATTTTTTGTTTACGAGTTTCGCTTCGATGGCCTGCATGGCGGATTCATTCACCGTTACAGCATAGCGATTTCTCAATGATTCTATCCATTCCCTTTCCAATTGCTCCTGATACTTTGAAGCCACAGGTCCTCGGGTTTCATCCAAATTTTTCGGAGCAGCAGGCAAATAGGCATTTACTTTTACCACAACATAATCAGCACCCACCTGTCCAATTTGGTATATACCTGGCTTATTGTATTTGGGCTTCTCAGCCGATAAATCGGCAAACAACATTTTCAAAATGGGAGAGGGTGCGAACAAAAACGTATCACTCAATTCAAATTTTCCGCTGCGGTAGCTGAAATCCAAAATGTTTTGCTTGGTGTGCTGTCTGCGCAAACTATCCGAAGAAATGCCTTTTTTCACTTGCTTGGCAACCGTCTTCATCATTTTCGCATCGTTGCAGAAATACACACCAATGTCGAACCGATTGCTCCAATTGTATTCACTTTGGTGTTGTGCAAAAAATGCTTTCAAGCCAACGGTGTCGTTGTTCGCTCGGTCCCAAACCAATTGCTGCATGCGATTAAACATCAAGATACCCTCTTTGTACTCCTGATAAATATCACGGAACTCCACGGACTTTTCTTCCAAATGGTCATTTTGATACTCAACACAAGTTTTGTCGATCCAACCATTCAAAATACGCTCCACACCGTCGCGTTTCGTACCAGAAATGGGTTTTGTGTTGTATGTGAAATTGGTAAACAAATCAGCCACTGAATAGGAATCTTCACCCAATTTAAACACTTCCATTTTGCGCAAATTGAATTCTGTGGTGGTTTTTTTCTTACCCTCCATCTTGGTTACCTTGTGCATCTCTGGCATAGCAGATTCATCGAATTTGCCATTCATAAAATTGCTATCCAAATATTGAATTACAGCATCCACGGCCACATTGTTTAATTTAAATCCGTTCTCTTTCTTGATTTTCACCACGAGCGAATCAACAGAAATATGCGAGCGCTGATTTTTCTGAACATCCATTTTCAAAATGGAGCGCATCTCTTTGTCTTCAAACGAACGCAGTGGGCGCAAATTCACACGTTGAAGCAAATGCCATCCGTAATTGGTACGGAAAGGTGCTGTAATGTCACCATCCTTCTTCAACGAGAAAGCCTGATCAGCCCAATATTGACGGTCTACGTCGCCCACAAACTGCGTAACGTTGATGTAGTCCATCGCACCACCATTGTATCGGCTATTGTAATCCTCACTGTAGGTCCTCGCCATATTTTCGAAGGTTTCTTTACCGGAATTGATGTTTGCCATGATCTCATCAATCTTTTTGCGTGCCTCGGTGTCTGAGCTCTCGTCTTTGTTCATGACACGAACCAAAATATGGTTTACCTTGATGTCACCACGATTGGCTCGCTTGTCGTTCACCATCAAAATATGATACCCAAATTCCGTCTTGAACACGGGAGAAATACCCCCCACAGGTGTGTTGTATGCTTGATTTTCAAATTCGTAAACCACCTGCAAGGCTGTCATCCAACCCAAATCACCACCGGCGCTCTTGGTTCCAACATCGTCAGATTCTGTTCTTGCGATATCACCAAAATTCAAAGCAGTGGGATTCCGCATCAACATGCGATGAATGTTTTCAATTTTGTCCAATGCCTTTTTCTGATCGGCATCCGAAGCATCTGGAGCACACAAAATCAAAATATGGGACACTTTCACCTCGCTTTGCATGCGGTCGTAGGCTTCTTTTACCAATGCATCGGTTACTGATCGGTCATACAAATAGTTTCGGGCCAATTGATCGCGATACATCTGCAACTCCTGAACATAAGCCGTGGCCGTGTCCAAACCTGCATCTTTGGCGTCCTGCACCTTTAACTTAAACTTTATGTACAAATCCAAGTAATTGCGGATGTCTTTGGAAGTCACCGCATCCTCTTTCAAGTTGATATTCTTCAAGTATTGACGCTCAAATTCATCGGCGTATACCTTTTCCTTATCGATACTGAATACGAAGGGAGCTGCTGCACCCGTTTTCGCTGGTTTTTCAACTTGGGCATTGGCAAATCCCAACATCAAACCACCAAATACAATCAATCCAACTATTCTTTTCATACGAACTTTACGATTTTTCTATAATCTTCAAAAATACAAACTACCCACCAAATTTGTTAGACATCAGCCGACACCGTTTTCCATAAAACATCCAACAGTTCCCCAACACCTTGTTCGGTTACAGAACTGAAAAACAAGACATCCACGCCTTTCAATTGTACCCTGATTTCCAGTTTTAGTTCATCATCAAGCATGTCTGCCTTACTCACAGCCACAATGCGCTGCTTTACAACCAATTCTGGGTTGAATTTTTCCAATTCGCTCAACAGCGTCATGAATTCGGTTTTGTGATCAGGACTATCCGCTGGAATCAAAAACAACAATGCCGCATTTCGTTCAATATGCCTCAAAAACCGATGACCCAATCCCCGACCCTCACTCGCTCCTTCAATGATTCCGGGTATATCCGCGACAATAAAACTGCGGTAATCGCGGTAATTCACCACACCCAAATTCGGAACCAATGTGGTAAATGGATAATCTGCAATTTCTGGCTTGGCTGCAGAAATAACACTCAACAATGTGCTCTTGCCTGCGTTTGGAAAACCTACCAAACCCACGTCCGCCAACACCTTCAATTCCAGTACAATCCACTGCTCTATTCCTGGTTCACCTGGTTGAGCATATTGCGGCGCCTGGTTTACGCTGTTGGCAAAATGCCAGTTGCCCAATCCCCCACGTCCGCCGGGGACCAACACCTTTTTCTCTCCATCCTCTGTAATTTCAAACAGAACCTCCCCCGTTTCGGCATCCTTGGCTACAGTACCCAATGGCACTTCTAAAACCACAGATTCACCATAAGCACCAGAACTGCGGTTTTCACTACCTGCGATACCATCCGTGGCCATCACGTGCTTTCGATATTTCAAGTGAATCAACGTCCACAACTGGGCGTTTCCCTTCAAAACAATATCTCCACCCTTTCCGCCGTCACCGCCATCCGGTCCACCTCTTGGGTTCATTTTTGTGCGGTTGTAATGCCTGCTGCCCGGGCCTCCGCTGCCGCTACGGCAACAAATCTTCACGTAATCAATAAAATTGCTATCGGCCATGAGCCGCAAAGGTCGTTAAAAAACCGCCATCTATTGTATTTTCGCACCCGCAACCTTTATGTCAGCACAATACTCTTTCTCGGAAATCGAAAAAAAATGGCAAGCCCATTGGGAAAACATCCAATTGTATGCTGTTTCCATAGACGCTACCAAGCCCAAATACTATGTGCTCGACATGTTTCCTTACCCCTCAGGAAGTGGATTGCATGTGGGACATCCCCTGGGCTACATCGCCAGCGACATCGTGGCCCGATATAAGCGTCTCAACGGTTTTAACGTGCTACACCCCATGGGGTACGATGCATTTGGACTGCCCGCAGAACAATATGCCATCCAAACCGGACAGCACCCAGCCGTTACAACAGAACAAAATGTTCAACGCTTCCGAGAACAGTTGAATATCATGGGTTTCTCCTATGATTGGAATCGACAAGTGAAAACCTGCGATGCCAATTATTACCAATTTACCCAACAAATTTTCTCACTGTTTTTTGAGCATTGGTATAACAAACAATCCCAAAAAGCCGAACCCATTGCCCAATTGATTGCGCATTTCAACCAACACGGATCAGCCAATCTGCAAGCACATGGTGGGAAAATACACGACTTCACCGCCCCCGAATGGAAGGAAATGTCGGCCCTTCAACAACACGAAATCCTCAATCAATTCCGATTGGCGTTTGTCGACGAAACCACAGTAAACTGGTGTGAAGCCATGGGCACCGTATTGGCCAACGAAGAAGTGGTCAACGGCGTAAGTGAGCGCGGCGGATACCCTGTGGTGCGCAAAAAAATGCGACAGTGGAGTCTGCGAATAACCGCATATGCAGATCGCCTGCTAGAAGGACTCAACACAATCCAATGGAGCGATGCCATCAAGGAAATTCAGCGCAACTGGATCGGTAAAAGCCAGGGTGCAGAAATTGATTTTGTGGTTCGCGGTACCCTGAAAACACTCAAAGTATTCACCACCCGCCCCGATACCATTTTCGGTGCTACCTTTATGGTTGTTGCCCCCGAATTGGAAAACCTGAGAGAATTTTGTAGCGATGACCAATGGCCTGCAGTTGAGGAATATGCCAACAAAGCCAAAAATCGCAGCGAAATTGATCGCATGGCCGACACCACAAAAACAGGTGTATTTACGGGCATGGAAGCGATCAATCCATTCACTGGAGAACCCATTCCTGTTTGGGTCAGCGATTATATATTGGCCAATTATGGTACCGGTTTGATCATGGCCGTCCCAGCCCACGATGAGCGCGATTTTGCGTTTGCAAAAACCTTTAATCTCAGTATCGTCCCCGTCATCAAACCCGCCAACGGTGAACTAGCACTTCCCTTGCAAGAAGCTTTTGTCGCCAAAGATGGCATTTGTTTTAATTCGGGATTTCTGGATGGATTGGCCGTGAAAGAAGCCATTTCAGCAGCCATCGCCAAGGTAGAAAAAGCAGGGTGGGGACAAGCCAAAGTCAATTATCGATTGCGCGAGGCCGGCTTCGGTCGTCAACGCTACTGGGGTGAACCCTTTCCCATTGTTTATAACGAAGATGGCATCCCCCAATTGATAAAAGAACTGCCCGTTGAATTGCCCCAAGTAGAGAGCTATAAACCCACAGGCAATGGAGAAAGTCCGCTTTCTGCAGTAACTGATTGGGTCAATACACCACAAGGAAAACGCGAAACCGATACCATGCCCGGTTGGGCCGGCAGTAGCTGGTATTTTCTGCGCTATACGGATCCCAACAACACCCAAGCACTTGCATCCCCCGAAGCACTGAACTACTGGCAGCAGGTGGACCTGTATGTGGGTGGTTCTGAACACGCAACGGGACATTTGTTATACAGTCGCTTTTGGACAAAATTCCTCTTCGATTTGGGTATAATATCATGGGCTGAACCCTTCAAACGCTTGGTTAACCAAGGAATGATTATGGGCGAAGATGGACAGAAAATGAGCAAGCGTTGGGGCAATGTGGTGAATCCTGATGATGTATGTGCACAATATGGTGCTGATACCCTTCGGATGTATGAGATGTTCTTAGGCCCTTTAACCGATTCCAAACCTTGGAATACCCACGGCATTGAAGGCGTGAGCAGATTCTTTGGCAAGTTTTGGCGCTT
>SXYY01000070.1 GCA_005788145.1 Bacteroidota bacterium | reverse complement strand
CCCCGGTACAAAAATTGACCAATCCCTTGTTTTGGGCAATGGTTTCTAGGGTGAAATCTTGGGAAGAAACTTCACCGTAAAACAATCGGGGTTGATCGTTGGTTCGCTTGAATGCTTCGTCGGACAAAAAAGTCTGATCCACAAGTTTTTCGGCGACTTCGTTTCTATTGAGTGCGGTTTTTAAAAACTGCGATTTAAAGGGATAGAATAGCATGGATTTAATATTAACGAATATGTAACTCTTGTTAGTGGGTATCGTAAAAAACAGCGATTCTGTTGTTCTTGGTTTGTATTCGTTGATTAAGTTCTTGGAGTGAAATACCCACATCACAAATATCGGGAAATTTCTTCGGAAGACGGATGCGTGAGCAAACTGCTTCATTTTTTTTTGATTGATGGACAATGTCTAAAAAATATGAATTTATAATCGTTTAGTAATCAATAGAATACGCGCAAACCCTTGTCGTTGTTGGGCTTGCGTTTTTTCAACACCCTAAACCCCAATTTTACAAGGGTTTTACTCATTTATGTGGAAAACATGATTGGGTGAGACATCATTAGGGGGATAGATTTGCTATTCACGAAAAACATTAAAATCATCATTTTTAACCAAACCCAATAGATTCGCTATGAGCCAGCAAACAGTAAACACAAAGGGATTGAATTTCTCCCGCATGAACACCGCCGATGGTGTATCTCCTTACGACCAATTTAAGTACGACTACCGTACCTCTGTAATCAAAAAGCCCGATGGAAGCATCGTGTTTGAAATGAAGAATGTTGAAGTACCTGAAGGATGGAGTCAGGTTGCAACCGACATCTTGGCTCAAAAATACTTCCGCAAAGCGGGAGTGCCGCAAGCGGATGGCAGTTTGGGAAGCGAAACCTCGGTAAAACAGGTGGCTCATCGTTTGGCAGACTGTTGGAGAACTTGGGGTGAAAAACACGGATATTTTGAATCTGCTGCCGACGCACAGGTTTTTTATGATGAATTGGTATACTCATTGTTGAATCAGGAATCGGCTCCCAATTCACCACAGTGGTTTAATACGGGTTTGCACAACAGCTACGCCATTACAGGAAAGCCACAGGGACACTACTACGTGGATTCTGATACAGAAAAATTGATGAAGAGTACCTCGGCTTACGAGCGTCCTCAACCCCATGCTTGCTTTATCTTGTCGGTGGATGATGATTTGGTAAACGAAGGCGGAATCATGGATTTGTGGGTACGTGAAGCGCGTATCTTCAAATACGGTTCTGGTGTGGGAACCAACTTTAGCAAGATTCGCGGTTCAGGTGAGAAGTTGAGCGGTGGTGGAACCAGCTCTGGTTTGATGAGTTTCTTGCGCATCGGTGACCGTTCTGCAGGTGCTATCAAGAGCGGTGGAACTACCCGTCGTGCAGCCAAAATGGTTTGTTTGGACTTGGATCACCCCGATGCGATGGAGTTCATCCAATGGAAGAGCACCGAAGAGCGCAAGGTAGCTGCTTTGATTGCTGCGGGTTATTCCAATGATTACGAAGGTGAAGCATACAACACAGTAAGCGGACAGAATAGCAACAACTCTGTACGTATCCCCAACAAGTTCTTCCACAAATTGGAAAAGGGTGAGGATTGGGAATTCACAGCGCGTTCAACTGGCGAGGTGATGAATACCAAACCTGCAAAAGAAGTTTGGGATGCCATCGGTGATGCTGCTTGGGCTTGTGCAGATCCTGGTGTTCAGTACGACGATACCATCAATGAGTGGCATACTTGTCCGGAGGGAGGAAGAATCAACGCTTCTAACCCATGTTCTGAGTACATGTTCTTGGATAACACAGCTTGTAACTTGGCATCGTTGAACTTGAGAAAGTTCTTCCATGAGGATAGCAAAACCTTTGATATGGAGAAATTTGAGTACAGTGCACGTTTGTGGACCACTGTTTTGGAAATTTCTGTATTGATGGCACAGTTCCCATCGAAGGAAGTGGCTCAGTTGAGCTATGACTACCGCACATTGGGATTGGGATACGCCAACTTGGGTTCTGTATTGATGAGCGCAGGTATTTCTTACGATTCTTCTGAGGCTACAGCGATTTGCGGTGCGGTTACTGCAATTTTGACCGGTACAGCATACGCTACCTCTGCTGAGATGGCGGCTGTCAAAGGTCCATTCCGCATGTACGAAAAGAACAAGAAACACATGTTGCGCGTCATTCGCAACCACAGATACGCAGCATACAACACACCTTTGGCATTCGAAGGATTGGGTATCAAGCCAGTTTGCTTGGACGAAAAGCACTGCCCAGATTATTTGTTAAAGGCTGCATGCAACGCTTGGGACAAAGCGGTTCAGTGGGGTGAGAAATACGGATTCCGCAACGCACAATCTACAGTGATTGCGCCAACCGGAACCATCGGTTTGTTGATGGACTGCGATACCACAGGTATTGAGCCTGATTTCGCTTTGGTGAAATACAAGAAGTTGAGCGGCGGTGGGTACTTTAAAATTGTAAACCAAACTGTGCCAGTGGCATTGAAGCATTTGGGTTACGATGAAAAGCAAACACAAGACATCGTGGATTACGCAAAAGGACATCAAACATTCAAAGGTGCTCCCCACATCAACCACGAGAGTTTGACAGCTTTGGGTTTCAACGAGGCCGATTTGGCAAAGTTGGAATCAGAAGCGCCAATGGCATTTGAAATTGGATTCGTCTTCAACCAATATTCATTGGGTGAAGATACTTTGAAGCGTTTGGGCTTTGAATCAGCGCAGTATAACAACCCTCGTTTCAACATGTTGCAGGCGTTGGGCTTTACCAGAGAGCAAATTGCTGAGTGTAACGATTACGTTGCTGGAACAATGACCATTGAAGGTGCTCCTCACTTGAAGGAAGAACATTATTCAGTGTTTGACTGCGCCAACAAGTGCGGAAACAAAGGTGTACGTTTCATTCATGCCAATGCCCACATTCGCATGATGGCTGCAGCCCAGCCTTTCATTTCTGGTGCGATCAGTAAGACGATCAACTTGCCAAACGAAGCTACCGTGGAAGAAATCAAAGAGTGCTACCACTTGAGTTGGACTTTGGGATTGAAGGCAAACGCCTTGTATCGCGATGGTTGCAAGTTGAGTCAGCCTTTGAGCAACAAATCTGAAACCGCAGAGGAAGACAAAGCAGAGACTGCATCGGCCACCACAGACAGTGCAGCTGCACCAAAGGTTGCCAGTGTGGGTGAGTTGACTCCCGAAATGGTCTTGGAAGCGGCTAAGCGCATTTTGAGCGAGAGTCCTGACACCAAATTCAAGCGTCAATTGTCGAATATTGTTGAGAAGAAGCGTTTGCCTAACCGCAGAAATGGCTTTACCCAAAAAGGTCGTGTGGGTGGACAAACAATCTTCGTACGCACCGGAGAATACGATGACGGAACATTGGGTGAAATTTTCATCGACATGCACAAAGAGGGTGCGAGCTTCCGCAGTTTGATGAACTGTTTCTCCATTGCCGTTTCGGTGGGATTGCAATACGGTGTGCCTTTGGAAGAGTTTGTTGACAAATTCGCCTTCACACGATTTGAGCCAAGTGGTATGGTTGAGGGTCATCCAAACGTAAAGAATGCTACTTCGATCGTGGATTACATTTTCCGATTGTTGGGCTTTGAATATTTGCGCAGAGAGGATTTGGTGCAAGTTAAGCCAAGCGATTTGCGTGCACCTGAGGCTGTTGAGGCGCCTGTGGTTAGCGAATTCCGTCCGGTATTCAGTCCAGAGCCAGCACCAGCGGTTGCATCAAGTCCTGCAGTGGCGTTGAGCAGCGAGCCATTGGCGAGCAAGAAGGACATGCAGGATCACATGAGAGAAATTCAGAGCGATGCACCAGCGTGTAACGTTTGCGGACACATCACGGTGCGCAGTGGTACTTGTTACAAGTGTTTGAACTGTGGAAACAGTTTGGGCTGTAGCTAAGAAAAGTACGTTTGCTGTGGGATATTAATTGTTCTGCGGGATAAATTTTAGGGGTCCCCCCGGCGGCGAAGCCGCCGGGGGGACTTTCGTTTAAAAATTTTCCCAATCCCCCTCCCCAAAAAAATTAACTTTGTAATCATTATTTATGGCTTTCGAAAAAGTAAAACGCAGCGAGAATTACAGTGAGTGGTATAACAACTTGGTCAAAAACGCCGACCTAGCTGAACATAGTGCCGTCAAGGGCTGTATGGTCATCAAGCCCTACGGTTATGCCATTTGGGAGAAAATGCAACGCCAACTCGATGACATGTTCAAAGAAACCGGCCACGTGAATGCCTACTTCCCACTTTTCGTTCCCAAAAGCCTTTTCGAAAAAGAAGAAAAAAATGCCGAAGGATTTGCCAAAGAATGTGCCGTGGTAACACACTATCGCCTCAAAGCCAATCCCGATAAACCCGGACACCTGATGGCGGACCCTGATTCCAAACTGGAAGAAGAACTCGTTGTGCGTCCTACCTCCGAAGCCATCATCTGGAATACCTACAAAAACTGGATTCAAAGTTATAGAGACCTCCCCATTTTGATCAACCAATGGGCCAATGTGGTGCGATGGGAAATGCGCACGCGACTGTTCTTGCGTACTGCGGAATTTTTGTGGCAGGAAGGACATACCGCCCACGCCACCAAGGAGGAAGCATTGGTGGAAGCGCGCAAAATGTTGGAAGTGTATGCGGAATTTGCAGAAACCTTCATGGCGGTGCCCGTGATCAAGGGGATTAAATCAGAAAACGAACGTTTTGCCGGTGCGGATGATACCTATTGCATCGAAGGAATGATGCAAGACGGGAAAGCCCTTCAAATGGGCACGAGTCACTTTTTGGGCCAGAACTTTGCCAAGGCGTTTGACGTCAAATTCCAAAGCAAAGAAGGCAAATTGGAGTATGTTTGGGCCACCAGTTGGGGCGTTTCAACCCGTTTGATGGGTGCATTGATCATGACGCACAGCGATGACGAAGGGTTGGTATTGCCACCCAAATTGGCACCCATCCACGTTGTGATTGTACCTGTTTACCGCAGCGATGAGGATTTGGAGAAAATCAAAGAGGCCATGAAACCGCTGTCGGCCCAGTTGAAAGCGAGTGGATTAACCGTAAAGTTCGACGACCGGGATACGTACAAGCCAGGATTCAAATTCGCCGAGTGGGAATTAAAGGGTGTACCTGTGCGATTGGCATTGGGTATGCGGGATTTGGAATCTCAAACGGTGGAAGTCGCACGCAGAGATACCAAAGAGAAGTTTGTGGTGGCCATGGAGTCATTGCATGAGAGAATTCTTGGTTTGATGGATGAAATTCAAGCCAATTTGTTTGAACGCGCCGCGGGATATCGCGCAGAAAAAACCCATGTAGTGAACAGCTGGGATGAATTCTTGGATGTGATCAATGTGAAAGAGGGGTTTGCATTGGCCCATTGGGATGGTAGTGGCGAAACCGAGGAGAAGATCAAGGAATTGACCAAAGCAACCATTCGCTGTATTCCTTTGGATCAGGAAGCCGAGGCAGGAAACTGTGTGTTAACAGGCAAACCAAGCCAAGGCAGGGTTGTGTTCGCCAAAGCGTATTAATTTTCTTTAGAAGAAAGGTATGCCTGCGTAAAAATCGCGCCCAAAATCAGGCTGGTACCCAGGTAAAACCAGAGGTTCAAATCTTCATTTTCTTTGAAAATCAAAGCGCCCAATACAATGCCGTAGATGGGTTCAAGGTTCACTGTGAGGTTTGCGGTAAACGCTGAGAGTTGTTTGAGCGCGTAGGTTCCCAAGTAGAAGGTGAGGTTGGTGCAGAGCAGGGCTAGTAGGCCAATCCAAATAAAATCCCAAGGGCCGGAGCGCAGGTTGTGCAGGTTCAATGCATCCATGTCAACAACAGGAAATGCTTGGTAATCGCCCATTGGGAATAATAGAATGATCAGACTCAAAACAATGGCCCCCGACATCATTTCTATGGTGGATATGGCCAATGTGGGCGCTGTGGTGATGAACTTTTTATTGAGGGTGGTGAATGTGGCTGCCAGTGCAGCGCTGAGTATGCCTGTTATGATTGCCCAACCGTAAGACAAATTGGGTTGTGTGGCAGTGGCTTGTGGCTGAGCGGGGAGCGATAAGTAAATCAACACGATGCCGAGCATAACAATCAACCCCATGAAGATATCGCGGAGTGAATAAGGTTTTCTCAGAATGGTGGGCTCAATGACAGCGGCAAAAAATGAGGCGGATCCAAGGCAAGCGAGGGTAATGGAAACCGAATTTCCCAATTTGATTGATCCGTAGAAAGTGATCCAATGGGCACAAACGATGAGGCCGATACCGGCGAAATTGAGTGTGGTTTTGAGTGAAAGGGATTTGAGTTGTTTCCAAACCGCGGGGATGAGCAAATAGATGGCTGCAGTAATGGCCATTCGATGCCAAACCAGGTACAATGAGCCATAAGAAATCAGCTTGCCAAGGATTGCAGTGAACCCCCATAAAAACACTGCGCTATGAAGTGCAATAAAGGCTTTGGTGCGGGGCGTAGTGGTGGTGGGCATACCCTGTTAAAAAATCAAGGCCGCTGATTAAAGCGGCCAGGATGTTGGTATATAAAAGCGCGTAACAGTTGGCGTTATCGAAATAACCGATAACACTACAAATATATCAAATCGGTATGAAATTGCAAAAAATT
>SXYY01000017.1 GCA_005788145.1 Bacteroidota bacterium | reverse complement strand
CGGCTTTGTTTTTCCATCTAACCATTGGAGGGCATTAGCATGAAAAAGCTTGTTTTCTTTCTGATCTCAGCCCTGAGTCTCCTGGGTAAAGCTTATGGACAAGACTATTTAACTGAATACCAATCTTTTTTCAAAGGACTCTATTTGGGTTCGGCAAATGCTCCAAAAGTCATTGAATTGGCATCGCCACAAATTGACCCCAGTGTTTTTGACGGATCAAACATTGGTCAACCCCGCAATCTAATTGAAGCAGAAGAGTTATGCAGATCCTTTTCGCATACCCAGCGAGCCACCAAAACCAATGCGCCTTGCTGGGATAGTCTCTTGGTTTGGTCCAAGCCCTACCTCGAAAAAGGGATTCTACCACTCGTATTAATTGATTTTCGATATGAAAAATTAAGTGATACTTTTTGGTTACGACAAGCATACGATTATCAAACTGATTCAGGGTTTATGGTGAAAAAAGGCCCTTGGACAAATGGGGATTTTGTCATGAGGGATGCTTTCTGTTTTATGCCCATGTTAACCAACATCAATCCATCCATTCATTCGGTAATTCTTGACTCGAGATTTTACATCAGTCATAGAATTATCCAATCCATGAAACTTGGTATAGATATTAACGGAAATAATGTAGTGCTGGTTCCTAATGTTCCTGCACCCATTAAAAACATGAAAGAAGGTATAAACAACTTGTTCCTGTACGCCGAAGTGGATTCCACAGATGAACGCATCGCCATAAACAAAGGCATTCAACTCAACCTAACCAAATTGGTTCATCGCCTCGTCACACGCGTCCATGTTTACTTTAATCCAAAAGTTCCAGAATGGCAAACCATCACAGATGGCCTAGCCATTGACCACTTTGATGTATCTGCTTATGTAACTGGGGAAAGTGGCACTTTGATAAAAACAGGTGCTAAAGTCAGTATCCACTACAGCAATCACAGCAATGGCGTACCTGGTTGCTTGAATAAGCCCATCATTTTTGTGGAGGGCATAGATTTTGGATACCGCGGTTGGCCAACTGGTTGTAGAGACGGCAAATGCGGAAACACCGGTTATATCGATCTACTCAAAGGAAAACAATGGGATATTGAAACGCAAACTTGGGTCGATTGGAACGCAATCAGAAGCAGTGCAGTAGTGCTCAAACAATACAGAGATTCGGGATATGATATTGTCTATATTGATTTTTGGGATGGGGCAGATTTTATCGAAAACAATGCGGTGGTCGTGAAAGAGGCCATCAAACAAATTCAACAACGCTTGTGTGGTAATCATATTCATGTTATTGGGGCGAGCATGGGCGCATTGGTCGCGCGAAGGGCATTAACAATGCTAGAAAATGATACTTTGTCACACTGCGTTCGGAGCTACACTTCATTTGATGGGCCCCTATTGGGCGCTGTCATTCCGCTAGGTCTTCAGGTAACTTTGGATTATTATGACGGGGTTTCGGGAAAAATCAACGACCTAAAAGAACGGATGCTCAATAGACCAGCATCGAAGCAAATGCTACTGATGCACTACCAAAAAATCGATAAGCCCCATGAATTCAGAGAAAAGTTCATGGCAGATTCCAACTTACAGGCATTCCCCAAAATACCTTGGAAGTTTGCCATTACCAATGGCAGTAATGCGATGATTCGACAGCAAGGTCATCACTTCCATAATCTCATTGTAGGGGATTCCCTTATGCATTTTAACATTGCACAACCCTTGTTCGACGACATCAAAGCCCTTGCAAGAAAAATTGGTAGCAAAGTATTGTATAAAGTAACAACTGTTTTGCCAGAATCAGATGCCAAATTGTTTATTTACGCCTTGGGCAATTCAAACGCGGTACCCGGAAAGAGTACTGTTGCACTTTTTAAAACCACATACAAAAAACTCCATTCACACAATGTTGATGGTACAATAGAAAGCTATGAACACTCAGCTGGCGGACACTCGAATTTCGTTCTTGCATTCCATGAATCACTCAAAAACCATTCGTGGTTAATTTTTTCAGAACACAACACCGATGAAACCTGTTTCATTCCTGTTTGGAGTGCATTGGCAAGCGATTCTGTGCGAATAAAATATAGAAGGACCCTATCAGAAACGCTGGGAGACCAACTTCTCGGCTTGAAAAACACCCCGTTCGATAACTACTATTCACAGAGATTGAATCAAGACCATGTATTTCTTGATGATGCAAAAGGGGGAAATGCAGACTGGCTATTAAAGCAATTAATTTTATCTGAAAAACAAATCTACAAACCGGAAAAAAACGGAATCTTCATCGGTAAACCTTTTGATCGTTTCATCGGAAACATCACAGTAGAAAAAGACCAAACGCTGTCTATCAATGGTGATTTATCAAATAGCAATTATAGTCCCATCGAGAAATCAATTCTATCAAAATTAACATTCCGTGCTTTTTACCTCGGAAATTGCCAGCCATCAGAAATACGCATCAAAAACGGTGGTGTCATGGAGATCGGCTCAGGTATTTCAAAGAATCAAACGACCTATTTCCAATGCCGCTCTGCGTCTAAAATAATTGTGGAGGCCGGTGGCACACTGAAACTTTCAGGTGGAAAATCATCACTTCATATGACCAATGGCACACAAATCATCCTTGAAGATGGGGCGTCGCTCATTGTTGAAAACGGATCCGCCCTAACGGTCGACCCCAAAAGTAAACTATGGTTGGGTAGAAAAGTTACACTGAAACTCAATGGCGAAAATGCGCTCGTTCACATTAAAGGACGCATGATGCTTGAAGACAGTTGTCAATTTAATGTTACCAATGATTCAAACTTCGCAGTGGGTTTGCTCAAACTAAGCAATATTGGTGGCGGATTGGGGTCATGTACGATTAGCAGTAATGGAGGCGCTGTATTTCGAATTGAGGGAAATGATGCTAACGGGACTCCCAACCTGCAAATTGAAGGCCCCATCGATTGTAACGGTGTTTTCGACTCCATCATCATCAACCGTTCCAACATCAAACTGGGAAATCATAGTCATTGGAATGTTTCTGGAAATGTTCTCATAAACAACACAGGATTCTCCCCAACTGAATGGGCCAAAATAGCCCAAAATGGACTGCGTATGTACAATGGAACACTGGGTGTTTTTGGTTGCAAATTTGAACATCTTCATACAGGACTACTATGGACCGACAATGCCAAAACAAACATCAAGCAATGCACGTTTGAAAATTGTAACACAGCTATTATCGCAGCGTCTTCAAAATTTAAAATCACGAGTACAACTTTTAAAAAAAATACCGTGGGACTTGAAATCCATGGTGCCGACAAACACGACACCCTATTACTGTGCAATTTCACAGCAAACGAAACTGGCACGAGTATCAACGGAAACAGCAAAACGGCCCCACTGCATTTGATTGAAAACACTTTTTACCATAACGCAACCGGAATTGAAACACTGAATAGGACCATCGCTCTTCGATGCAACATTTTTGGTTACAATGTAATCGGCATTCGGGCAACGGAGTCTACAACCATTGCCGGAGCCAACTCAAAAATAAATGGGGAAATTGATACACTACAATGTGGTCACAATACTTTTGCATACAGCCAAAAAAGAAGCGTTGAACTCAACTATTCTAAACCTTTTTTCGATGGCGAAAACAACTTTTTATGTCCATCAACCGGCAGCGCCGATAGCAAAATCCAAATCGCCGGGACCATTCCAAACCTCGTTTCTGCACCATGGAACACCAAAAACACAAGCATTCAATTGGGCACAAATTATTGGTTTCCGCTAAAAGCCAACAGTAACTTTGACAGTGTAAATGCCAAATACCTCTCTATTGGTTGCATCGATTTGGGCGGAAAATGGTACGAAGTTGATGTCCAAGGAAGTTTGAGGAAGAAAATCAACGAGACGTGCTTTGATGTTCAGAACTCCTTGCAAGCAGCCAGAAGGGCTTCGGGAAAAGATGAAAATGATGATTGGCTCTCTAATGAAACTCCTGTTATTCAGGACGAAAATGTGTGGCTAAAAATTCCTGCAACCGCAAAAGTTTTTTGCTTGGATGGTAGAGAAATCACACCCATGACCAGCAAAATGCATTGGTCAGACAATCTAAGTACAGGGTTTTATATCGTTCAATTTCAGAATACAGATGGACAATGGTTTTCTCGAAGGGTTTTCTATTCGCAACCCCAATAACACAGACTTAGACAAATCAGTAATCAGTTGATAACAAACACCATCAAAACCCGTGGTTGAGCGTAATTTTGTGAGATGAAAATTACTTTTTGGGGAGCAGCTCGACAAGTCACTGGCAGCATGCATTTACTGGAACTTCCAAGTGGCACGCGGGTTTTGATTGATTGTGGTTTGGATTATGAAAAAAGAAAAGAGTTTGAGGAGCGTAATGCCGTTTTTCCTTTCGACCCAAAATCCATTGATCTTTTGATACTCACCCATGCACATATTGACCATTCTGGAAATGTTCCTAATCTTGTGCGACAAGGATTTAACGGTACCATCCTCGGGACAGAGCCTACCTTGGAACTAAGTGATTATTTATTGCATGATAGTTTAAATATTCAGCGGATGGAATTGGCTGCCAAACAGAAAGCTGTTTGGAAAAATTCGGGGAAAAAATTCAAAAAGGGGAAACAGCCCCAGGTTCAGACACTGTATACCAAAAAACACATCACTGAAATGTTAGACCAATCGGTAAGCTTACCATACGGTGTGGAATATGCATTCAATGAAGAGTTGAGTATCAGTTTGTATGAAGCCGGACATATTCTCGGTGCGGCGAGCGTTCGATTTACTGTGAGCCACAATGGAGAAAAGACAGTCATCGGTTTTACCGGAGATTTGGGAAACGCAAACTCAAAACTCGTACCCGACCCCAAGCCCATGACTGGACTCAATTACTTGGTTTCAGAAAGCACATATGGCGGTAGAAACCATATCACAGATTCACAGCGTGCAGAGGACGCAATGTTGGCGGAAATTATTGAAACCTGTGTTGAGCGCGGAGGGAAGTTGGTGATTCCTGCTTTCAGCGTCGGTAGAACACAAGCCATTATTTTTACGATTCATCAACTTTACCGTGCAGGCCGCCTTCCTGAAATACCCATTTTTACGGATAGCCCTTTAGCCATTCGCAGCACAAAGGTTTACCAACATAACATAGAATTTCTCAACGAAGAAGCAAAAGAATTCCAACAACAGCACGGTAGTCTGTTCGATTTTCCCCTGTTGCAAATCATAGAGGATGAAAAAGAGAGTGAGATGCTTAGCGTGATGAATACACCTTGTGTCATTATCAGCGCTGCGGGTATGGTGGAAGGTGGCAGGATTCAAATGCACGTTAGAAACAATGTGGGGTTCCCTGAAAACACAATTTTAATCGCGGGATTTTGCGCAGAAGGCACACTTGGACATCGATTGCTATCGGGCCAAGATTTTGTTGAAATCAATCGCAAACCCCGCCCTGTTCATGCCAAAATTAAACGCACCGACGTATTCAGTGCTCACCCAGACCATCCACAAATGTTGGCTTATTTTAAACAGTCCAACCCTGGCAGCTTGAAACAGTTGTTCCTCGTCCATGGTGACGCACAACAAATGGAGTTGTTGGCCAACGATGTTGACCACACTTTGGTTTCAATGCCTGAAAAAGGGCAAACCTTTGAACTAATCTAGTGAATCTGCTGCAAATCATATTGTTTCCGTTGGGTCTAGTTTGGGGAATCATCGCCCAAATCAAACGAACCTTATATGAATTGCTGAGTTTGCGCTCCAAAGGTCATTTGCCAAATGTTGTTGTGGGAAACATCAATGTTGGTGGAACCGGCAAAACCCCAACATTAATTTGGCTGTATAACGAATTAATTGAATTAGGGTTGGCTAGTCAACAAATTGGTGTATTATCTCGAGGATACAGACGAAAAACCAAAGGTTTTGCTTGGGTAAACTACAGTAGCCAATCAAACGAAGTGGGTGACGAGCCCTTGGAAATAGCCACTGCGTTATCAAGGTATTCGCCGCAGGACCAAATAAAAATCGCAGTTTGTGAAAATCGCGTGTTGGGTATAGAGAAAATGAAAAACGATTGTCCGTCGTTATCACTCGTATTGCTAGATGATGGATTTCAACACCTCCGACTCCAACACGACCTCGGGATTATACTCTGTGATTATCGAAAACCATTTACCACAGATTGGCCGCTTCCTTCAGGTCGGTTAAGAGAGTTTCCGTGGGCAAGCGATTCTGCCGAGGTAATTATTGTAACAAATTGCCCTAAAGAATTATCGCATGAACAATCCGAGGCGTTCAAATTAAAACTCGGAAAACAAATGAATCATTGGATGTGGCTTTCACGCATTGTGACACCCAATAAACCTGTGAGCTGGAAAGAGAATGTCGCATTTTTTTGCACCACCACAAGCACGCCATTAAATGCAATTGACCAAGTTGCTTTGAACCCTGATTCACCTGTGTATTTGATTACTGGGATTGCGAATCCCATGAGAGTTAGTGATAATTTGAGCGGCTATCAGATCATTCAACACGACAAATTTGCTGATCATTACCGTTTCTCCAAGGGCGATATCGAGCAAATTCAACAGAAGTTTTACAACTTACAAAAAACATATCCCGCTTTGGCATTAGTCACCACTCGAAAAGATTACATGAGAATACAATCCATTTGGCCAAAAAATCTGCCATTGTTTGTAATATCATCCCAAATTGAACCCTTATTGGATAGTGACAAAAAAATTACTCAAATACTCAATACATTCATTCATGAACACAAAATTGCATAACTACACATGGGGCATCCTCGCTACCCTTTGTATGCTCTTTCAAGGCTGCAGCCTGCCAGCAAATACAGTTGCAGAGGAATTTCAACCCATTGAAGATAACACCTGGAAATGGGCAGACTCTAAGTCTTTTACATTTACCATTGATGATTCCACCCATTATTATAACTTATCCATTGGTCTGAGAATACAAGGCACTTTTGCTTACAGCAATATCTGGCTTATTTCACAAATACAGGGAAACAACACCAACATCAAAAACCAAGTTCCAATAGATATTGCGGATCAAGCTGGGCGTTGGCTTGGTGAAGGTATGTCAAATCTTATTACCTATTCAAAACCTACATACATTCAACAGAAGTTGGCCCCTGGTACATACACTTGGACAATTTCACAAAATATGCGCGATGAAAAATTGGGCGGTGTTGTCGACGTAGGTATCAAAGTGGAAAAGGGTCAACCTATTTTATAGTTAATACACATTTTTATGGTAGTGAAGGGATATGCAGCCGCCTTGTCGGGTGTAGAGGGAATTGTTGTTTCAGTTGAAGCTTGTGCGATGCCATTTCAGAGCGAAATTGCAATGACTAGTGTTATCGGCCTACCTGATCATTCAATCAAGGAAAGCCTATATCGGTGTGAATCCGCCATCATGCAAACATCATATAAGCCGCTGAGACAAAAACAAATCATCAATTTGTCTCCGGCTGATTTGCGTAAAGAGGGATCGGGTTATGACTTGCCCATTGCCATCGTCATGTTGGCTATGAGCTTTCAGATACCGGAAACAAAACTGAAGGATTTTATCTTGGTTGGCGAATTGGCATTGGATGGTAAAATTCAACCTGTCAAGGGGGTTTTAAGTATGGCGATACTGGCAAAAAACAAAGGATTTAAAGGAATTCTTGTGCCTTTACAAAATGCCAACGAAGCAGCCATGGTAACTGAAATTGACATTATCGGTGTTTCTCATTTGCAGGAAGCCGCGGACTTTCTTGCCAACCGTAAACAGATTCACCCATGGCATCGTCAATCAAATACATATAAGAAAACTCCTGTACTGTCTTTTTCCGAAGTGCGGGGGCAACAATCGGCAAAAAGAGCCCTTGAAATTGCTTGTGCGGGCGGACACAACACCCTATTAATCGGACCGCCAGGCGCTGGAAAAACACTTCTCGCAAATAGCCTTCAATCGATATTGCCCACTATGTCCTTAGCAGAAAGTTTGGAAACCACACAGATTCATTCCATCGCGGGCATGCTAAAAACAACTCAACAGGACGAAGGCGTGATTACAGAGAGAATCGTTCGATCACCCCACCACTCCCTATCCCATGTAGCCATGGTGGGCGGTGGACATCCATTGTTGCCCGGCGAAATCTCGCTGGCTCACAATGGCGTGTTGTTTTTGGACGAATTACCCGAATTTCAGAAAAACACATTGGAATCTTTGAGACAACCCCTTGAAGAAAAGGCAATTCACCTGTCTCGTTCACGCCAACGGGTGCGTTTCCCAGCAAATTTTATGTTGGTTGCAAGTATGAATCCTTGTCCATGTGGTTATTACAACCATCCTACCAAAATCTGTGACTGTCCATCCGGCAATATTGCGCGCTACCTCGGAAAAATCAGTGGTCCATTGTTGGATCGAATCGACCTGCACGTTCCCATCGCACCAATCACATTTGATGAAATATCTAGCCCAACCATTGAAAATTACAACTTAAAAGATGAAGCGATAAAACATCGAATTGCTCATGCAAGAGAGCGCCAAATGAAACGGTTCAAACGTAAAAAACTTGATGCTATTTATTCGAACAGCCAACTTACAGGCAAATCACTATTAGAACTTTGTCCGCTCGATGTTCCATCAAATGAATTGGTCAAAGCCGCAATGGAGAAGTTGAACCTCAGCGCGCGTGCTTATCATAAAATTCTCAAGGTATCCCGGACTATTGCAGACCTCGAAAATTCAGACAATATAGAAAAACATCACATTGCGGAGGCGATTCAATACCGTAATTTGGATAGAAATTGGGGACTTGGCTAACACCGTTGCTGCCAATGCCAGGCATCTTTCATCATGGTTGATAAATCACGCTTTGCTGACCACCCCAATACATTGTTGACCTTTGTAGTGTCGGCCCAAACAGCAATTACATCACCCGCTCTGCGATCACCTATGGCGTAATTCACTTTTTCACCTGTAGCGGACTCAAAAGCAGCTATTACCTCCAACACAGAATAACCAACACCTGTTCCAATATTAAAAACCTCAAAATTCTCCAAAGATGGATCTCCCATTTGAGATTCAACGAGTCTGTGTGGATTAAACAATCGATCGATGGCTGCAACGTGTGCCTCCGCCAAGTCCATCACATGAATATAATCGCGAATGCAAGTGCCGTCTGCGGTTGGATAATCACCGCCATGAACGGTTAGTTTCTCACGAATACCTGCAACGGTTTGGGTCAAGTAGGGTATCAAATTATTGGGTATACCCAAGGGCAATTCCCCAATTTTTGCTGAAGGATGCGCACCCACAGGATTGAAATAGCGCAAACACTGTACCTCGCACCAGGCGTTATCTTTCAAAATGACTTCAGCCATCTGTTTGGTTGCTCCATATGGACTTGCTGCTGGTCTGGTTGGGGT
>SXYY01000069.1 GCA_005788145.1 Bacteroidota bacterium | reverse complement strand
TACACCCGATCATTGGCCGCAGAATACAGTCCCTACTACCTCACAGGTGCAAAAATCACATCGCCCCTAAACAACCGGATAAAGGGTAGCCTATACCTTCTCAATGGCTGGCAAACCATCTACGAAGATTGGCAACTCCCGCCTGCATGGGCTAGTCAGATTGAATTCACCATTAACAACAACAACCTAATTAATTGGAACGTTTATTACCAAGATCGCAACACGCACACGCGTATTTTTACTGATGTTTATTGGATTGGCTCGAGAAACAAATGGAAGTTCACCAGCTGCCTCTATGCCGGAAACGATGAAAACAAAGTCCCACCGGCAATTCCCCCAACCTCTCTATTTCGGCGCGACGGATTTTGGTGTAACGCCAATTTTGCAAGCAGTTATGAATTTGCACCCAACACAAACGTTAGCGCTAGGGTTGAATATTACCAAGACTTGAACAACAACGTAATGGGTAAAATATACGGTGCCGCACTGGGGATTAATCGAAAGTTATTCAATCAATTGTATTGGAGAACAGAATGTAAATGGTGGCAAACAGAATCGCATTTTAGTGGCAGAAGAACCAATATTATCAACGCCACCACGAGCTTGGGATTGGGATTCTAGGGATTTATCAGCGTTGAATACAAGTCGATCCATTGTGCAGCGATGGAATGCGCTTCAACTTTTTTCAGCAGTCCATCCCTTTTCAACCGTTGTTGGGCTTGCGTCTCAGCATTGGTAATGGACATCATTGCCGCAGCCATTTCATCGGGCCTATTGGGATGAAAATACACAGGAAGGTCTTCAACCAACTCCTTAAAAACCTCTATGTTCGAAACCGCCATGGGCAAATTGGCCGCCAATGATTCCGCCAATGGAATGCCGAATCCCTCGTTCAAACTGGGATACACAAACCCTGCGGCACCTTTCACGACGGATATCACAACCTCTTTTGGCTGGTCGATCCAGCATGTTATTCTGGACGACAATCCCAGTGATTCAATCTGCGTTTGCGCTGCCTCAAGCGTGGGCCCATACAATCCAACCAATTTCAAGTTCCAAGTGGTCTGTTTTTGGATCAACGAAAACGCTTCTATCAGCGCAGCGTGGTTCTTTCTGTCGGTAAAACTGCTTTGATACACAAAATAAGGCAATTCTTCTTGAATGGATTGGTGCGAATTCTCTTTTGAATAGTAGGCATCATCAACGGCTTGATAAATGACCGATGACCGCCCTTTTGCCCGGGGATAGAATGCTTCTACTTGTTTTTGAGTCGTTTGGCTCGTTACCACCAATTGAGACGCAATATTGATCGCCTTGTTGGTTTTCCAATGATAGATGGCTCTGTCCCACCAACGATAATAACTCGGAAACACCTTATAAATCACATCGTGAATGGTGCAAACTCCTGCAACGGACTTTGGCAAATCCCATGGCAATTCATTCGATAAACCATGAAACACATCAACCCCATCCGATGCGGCTCTTTTTCCCATACCCCAAGTTCGCCACCATTTTGGGGCATCTACCATGACGATTGTGTAAGATGATTTAAAACCATCGGTTCTATCGCCTTCACCGTAGGTCGCTATGATGCGTTTTGCTTCGGGATGGGCGTTTTCGAGGACGTCTGGTCGATCTACATACAGCACATATTCATGCTCAGGAAAATGTTTCAGTAAGGATTCAATGAGGCTACGCGAGTAATTCCCCAAACCGGAATGGTTGAAGAAAAATCGCTTCGCATCGAATCCAATTTTCATCTGTGAATGCGTTAAACCGCTACGTTGTGCTCGCGAAGGGCATCGTTGAGCGAGGTTTTTAAATCTGTACTGGGTTTGCGCTTGCCAATGATGAGTGCAGCGGGTACATAAAAATCACCTCCGGTGAAGGTCTTTTTGATGTTCCCAGGGATGACCACACTGCGCTCAGGAATGTAACCTTTGGGTAATTCTTCACCCGTTTCCACATCAATCACCTTTGTGCTCATGGTCAATGTTAATCCTGCGCCCAAGACGGCTTCCTTTCCTACCCTTACACCTTCTACCACGATGCATCTACTGCCCACAAAACAATCATCTTCGATGATCACAGGAGCGGCTTGTACTGGTTCCAAGACGCCACCTATGCCAACACCACCACTCAAATGCACATTTTTACCAATTTGCGCACAAGACCCAACGGTAGCCCATGTATCGACCATGGTACCTGCATCAACAAAAGCGCCAATATTGACGTAAGACGGCATTAAAATTACGCCAGGAGAAATATAGGCCCCGTGTCGCGCCACGGCGTGAGGAACGACCCTGATTCCCAATTCCGCGAAATTCTTTTTTAACGGCATTTTATCGTGAAATTCCATCGGACCGGCATGAAAGGTTTCCATACTCCTTGTGGGGAAGTATAAAATAACCGCTTTCTTGATCCAATCATTCACTTGCCAATCTCCATTCGGCAAAGGCTCGGCAACACGCATTCTTCCTTTGTCGAGTTCTTCGATTACAAATTCAATGGCTTTCAATGTGTTAGCATCTTTCAACAAGGATCTATCGCCCCAAGCCGCTTCTATTATTGATTGTATGTCCGTCATCTGATAAATTTTCAGCAAATTTGCGATAGAAACTTCTGAAACCCTATTTATGGACCGCATTTCTATCCGCATTTTTTCCATTATCGTTTGCTTGGGAACAATTGTTCTCCACGGTCAAACGGCCGATGTGAATTTTAACATAACCTCAGCAGAAGGTGGTAGTGACCAAACCAAGGTTGGCAGCCTCACCATTGAAAACTGTTTTAACCCAAAATACTACCCAAAAAATGCGCGTTTATACGGCTGGATTACCCAAAATCAATTGGCAGAAGTGGTAGATGGTGTGTTTTTGACCATTGATATGCAATCCTTGGTCAGAACTCCGCTGATCAAAGTTGACTCATTCATCAATATTGCAAAAACGGAAATTAAGGCAACAACTGGAGAAGATGTCAATCTTTTTGGCATGCCTATCATCAACTGGACCGGTGATTACAAGGGATGGTTTGAAGCCGGAAGATTTGTGGTTTCCGTGGATTTCAAAAAGCCGGTGACAGAAAACCTAATGGTTGGACCAGTCCAATTGCGCTATTCCATTCATCTACCGAAAGACGAAATTCAAGCCACAGAGTTTTCGAGCAAAGGCTCCATGGTTGGTGTAGTAAAAAACAATGACTTGTATATCACAGGTAACGATTCAAGGTTATCAGGAAATGATATTCGCATTACCGAAGATGGTGGATATGGGATTGTTTATGGCCAAAGTGTGCATCGCAATGAGTTTGGCATTTCAAAAGGGCTCTTTTGGTCTCCTGCCGATGATAAATTGGCATTCTATCGCATGGATGAGCGCAGGGTCACTGACTACCCTATGTTTGGAATTCAACCCCGTCCGGCCAAGGCCAACAGTATCAAATATCCGATGTCGGGCGACAGCAGTCACACAGTAACGGTAGGTGTTTATCACATCGAATCCAATCGATTGGTTTATTTGAACACCCAAGGGAGCTACGATCATTATTTGACCAACATTACATGGACACCCGATGGAAAATTCATTTACGTGATTTGGGTCAACCGCGACCAGAACAAAATGGAACTGCGCAAATACGATGCGGTTTCGGGAGGATTGGTGAGCGTTGATTATCAGTTGAGCCACGCCAAATACGTAGAGCCCGAAAGCGGTCCGATTTTCATCCCAAATTCAAACACGGACTTCATCTTGCAGACAGAGGCCGATGCATGGAACCACTTATATTTATTCCGATTTGTGAAAGGCAAGCCAGTAATCAAGCAGATCACCAAAGGACCTTGGGAAGTCACAGAGGTTTTGGGTTTCACACAGGACGGAAAGTATGTGTTGTTTGAAAATACTATTGCATCGCCATTGGAACGACATGTACATGCCTTGGATTGGGCAAACAGCAAAGTGAATGCACAAGGGATGTTAACCCCCATCGCCAAGGGAAGCAAGGAAACTTCTTATGACCTCACACCTTTTGCGGGTACCAATAAATGTAGTTACAATCCAAAAAATGGCTATTTGCTGGATATATACTCGAGTTATTATACACCCCGACAGATTTTTGCGATTGATGTTGTGAAAACAATAAGCAGTTACATGCCATCAAATCAAATTCCGGGCGCTCAAGTCAGTACATTTACTATGCCTGAAAATGCCACGATGACTATTGGCAATGGCAATCATTTCAAATCGCTTTTTGAATCCCCCAACCCCATCGCCAATTTGAGCCTAGGCAAAGTGGAAGTGAAAAATCGGATGGTGAATGGCACTGAGCAATACTATCGAATTTTCTATCCGAGCAACTTCGATCCCAAAAAGAAATACCCAGTGGTTGTTTACGTTTACGGCGGACCTCATGCCCAAATGATTACCAATTCCTGGTTGGGCGGCGGAAACCTTTGGATGCATTACATGGCTGAAAACGGCTACATCGTTTATACCCAAGATAACCGAGGTTCTGCGCATCGTGGATTGGCTTTTGAAAATGCCGTTCACAGACAGTTAGGAACAGCGGAAATGGCTGATCAATTAGACGGTTTGGCATGGTTGAAATCACAGTCTTGGTGCGATTCTACCCGGGTTGGTATTCACGGATGGAGTTTTGGTGGGTTCATGACCACCAGCTTGATGACCCGTACTCCTGGCAAATACAAAGTGGGCGTTGCAGGCGGACCTGTGATTGACTGGAGCTTTTACGAAATCATGTACACTGAGCGCTACATGGATCGCCCAGCAGAAAATCCAGAGGGCTACAAAAACAACAATTTGTTGGGTTATGCTGATAAATTACAAGGTCGGTTGTTTATGATTCACGGCGCCGATGATGACGTGGTTGTTTGGCAGCACAGCTTGATGTTTGTAGACAAGGCGGTGAAGGCCAAAAATGCCCAATTGGACTATTTTGTGTATCCGGGACACAAGCACAATGTGGTTGGTCCGGATCGTGTGCATTTGTACAAAAAGATCAGTCAGTATTTCTTCGATTTCTTGTAGTAAATTGCGGCATGACGATGACTCACGGACTCACACTGGTTGAATGTCCGAGAGATGCTATGCAGGGCATCAAGACTTTTATACCAACGGCGACGAAAATTGAATATTTGAAGAAGTTGTTGCAGCAGGGTTTTGACGTGTTGGATTGTGGGAGTTTTGTCAACCCGGAATCCATTCCACAAATGGCAGACACCGCAGAGGTCATCCAGGCCATCAGTGAGGTAGAGACAAAAACGAAGTTGTTGGTGATTGTGGCCAATGAGCGTGGTGCTTTGCGCGCTGTTGCTTATCCAAAAATTAAGTATTTGGGATTCCCTTTGAGTGTGAGTGAAACATTCCAGAAGAGAAATACCAATGCATCCAGGGAGGAAGCATTCAGACGATTGGCGCGCATACAAGACATTGCGGTTGCATCAGGCAAGGAAGTCGTGGCTTATTTGAGCATGGCTTTTGGCAACCCCTACGGCGACGAATGGAGCGCACAAGAGGTCGCTGAATGGGCGTCAAAAATTGCGTCTTTGGGCATTCGAACCATTTCATTGGCAGATACGATTGGATCCGCCAACAGGGAAATTTTGGGTGAACTATTTGAAGAAATCCAGCATCGTCTACCCCACGTTGCCATTGGGGTTCATTTGCACGCAAGTCCGACAGAAAGTTTAGAGAAAATCAAAGCTGCTTACGCACATGGCTGTAGAAGATTTGACGGTGCGCTCGGTGGGTTCGGTGGCTGTCCTATGGCCAAGGACGATTTGGTTGGTAACATTCCCAGTGAAATTGCATTTCCTTGGTTGGCACTGCAGGAGAATTTGCAGTGGGTACAAAATATCAATTGGCCAACCCTCACCCAACAGGCGGTGGGTGTATATCAGGGGGCCCATTAAATTAAATCGTTGAGTATTTCTCAGCGCGCAACAGCTCAATGATTGTATCCAACTTGCCAATCAAATCATTGTATGAACCACTGTTGGTTGAGGGCAACACGCCAATTACATTGGAAGCATCCATCCCATCGTCGAACAAATCAATCATGGTAATTTCAAGTGTGTCACAAATACGCTCTAATGTATCCACACGCATGGTTTGCTTCTTTAATATGTAATGAAAACCTTGCTCACTTAAGTCGCAACGACGAGCCAATTCTTTGATGGGCATGCGTTTCGCTGCGGCAAGATTTTTGATTTTGTTGTAATCGAGTTTTGACACAGTAATATTTTTCTCTACTATTCAGTTTAGACCCTACACATGTATGGGTTTGCTCTATAAACTGATTCTATTGTGTTTTATTTTACCAATTGTTGTACCAGATGGGTGGTTTATGACAATACGCATACAATGCCAATATAAAACATTGATATACAATTATTTAGAATTGTCAATATTGTGTAAAAAGGCAGAAAAATATTCGCGTAATCCGCAAATATTTACCCAAAATTATCTGAAATCAACCTGGATCCTCAGCGCAACCGGGTTTGATGAACAATCGACTGAACCAGTTCTTTGTAATTTTTGCCTACTGGCAACTGCTTAGAACCGATGACAACCGCATTGTTCTGAATAGCCTCAATTTTATTCTTCGCCACAATGTAACTACGGTGAATCCTTACAAACTGCTCAGCAGGCAGGGATTGCTCCATGTTTCGCATGGTTTGCAATGTCACTATTCGCTTGTCATTGGAGGTCCAAATCTTCACATAATCCGCAAAAGCTTCTATATAGTGGATGTCACTGTAATTCACTTTCTGATGCTGTCCGTCAACCTTGATAAATACAAAATCAGGCTTTAGAGAAACCGTGTCTTCCCCACCCTTTTTCATTTGTAGGTATTCATCCAATCGCTTCAAGGCTTTATCCAATCGCTCAGGTGAAATGGGCTTGAGCAAATAATCCAATGCTTCAAATTCAAAAGCATCGGCGGCGTAATTGGGATGTGCCGTTGTAAAAATGACTGCATGTGGAGCAGGATATTGGTGCTTCACCAATTCCAATCCCGATATACCTGGCATATTGATATCCGTGAATACGACATCCACAGAATTGTTATTCAACCATGTGATGGCATCGCCACCATTTGAAAAGGTCGTGACCACTTCAATGTTATCGTGGTTCGCTAAGTGTGCTTTTAAAACCTCCAAAGCGAGGGGTTCGTCATCGATGAGAATACAACGGATTAGTTTGCTAAGCATGTGACAATGTTAATATCAGTGAAACGGAATATTGGTGAACATCTTGTACGATGTCTAATTGATATTTACCCTGATAGATTAGGTCCAAACGTTTGCGAAGGTTAGATAAACCAATGCCTCCCGCCTCGTTGATTGTTGTTTTTGGCGCTGTGGAGTTTTCGACGAACAACGCATATCCATCTTTGGTTGTTTTTCCTTTGATATTCACCCAACCTTGTGAAATATCTGATTGTGCACCGTGCTTAAACGCATTTTCTACCAAAGTCAGGTACAACATGGGTTCGATCGTATAATCGTATTGGGGTTCTTCAAGGTCCAAATTCACGGTAATTCGATCACCGAGGCGCAATTTCTCTAACATGATAAAATCGTGTAGATGTTGAATTTCCTTTTGAATATCCACTTTTCCTGCACTGGCTTCATACAAAACGTACCGAAGAATATCGCTCAATCTCAACACGATCTGTGGTGCTAAGTCCGATTTCATGAGTGTAAGGGCGTACAAATTGTTGAGGGAATTGAACAAGAAATGGGGATTGATTTGGGCCTTCAAATACATCAGTTCGGTTTGCAGTTGTACTTGTTTGAGTTCCCTTTTCGATTGTTGATCTTGGTACCACTCTTTGAGGAATTTCAGGGTCATCGACAATATCAAACTGAAAAACAACCCCACTGCGATTAAGAAGAGAAAAAATGACGACCAAACCTCATCTTGAATGACTTCTTGGGCCACCAAACGATGGCTTAATATCGCCAAGGGGAAAGTAGCACCTGCAATCAGCAACAAAACCGAGAGAATGTAGGTAAAGTAATTACGCACCAATAGCATTTTTGGCAACAACAAATACAGATTCACATAGACAACGAGCGCGTGCGTTGCAATAATGGGTAATTGACGTTGGAAAGAATCAAACCAAGAGTTTCCAATCCGAATTACCGATGCAGTGAGCGCTGTGTAAAACAACCAAAACAGCACATGATAAAGTTTGTGCTTGGTGATTGACCTTTCGAAGCCAGAGAAAAAGGTGTGTAATGAATTTTGAAAACCCAACCGCGGCCTCCTTTGGGATTAACGATTTTTCTTGAGCAGATCGATGCCCAATTCTAACCATTTGGATGGAGCAACCATCTTTGGATTAAAAGAGATGGATTCGAGCAGAACTTGGGTACTAAAATTGGTGGAACCTGCGGTGCCGGAGAAATACGCTTGGGCAGACAGAAAACCAACCACATTCACCAACAACAAGAAGGCTATCAATGTGAAGTTCTTTTTCAATCTTTTTTGCATACCTAACTATTGGCAAAATTGATGCCACAAAATATTAGACGCAGAAGTGGGTAAAAATGTTACACTATTTGGAAAAAAAAGTTCGAATAATTTTCGATTGCAATCCCAGAACTATAGAATCGGAGGCTGTTTTTTGATCAAAATGATCTAAAAACAAGTGGTGTCTATATCCCGTTGCCGCCAAAACTGCTTTTCCTTCCGTAAATGAAAGTGCCATCCCCGGATGATTGGCAAAATACATGTTGCGTGAAAATGGCACATTCGGAACGTTTTCCAGCAACTGCTCTGCCAATGTGGCATAAATATCGGTCTGACTCACAACCAAATATGGCGCAACACCCCGATACATATCGCGCATTGGTCCGCCTGTGATAATGATGGGTATCCTGAAAAACTCCTGTTCATAATCCACGGTGACCGGCAAGCCTACTGTTTTCCCGTGATCCGACACAAATACAATTACTGTAGAATCATACAAGTTGGCCGCTTTCAAACCCGCTACCAACTGTCCGATCGCCTGATCCGTATACTCAATCGATTTGCGCAGTTGTTGGGCTTGGGTCAGTCCTTTGTCTGTTACAACATCATAGGGTTCATGGCTACTCAATGTTAACCACGCAGAAAAGAAGGGTTTTTTTGCTGATTTGAGGTGTTGTAGTACTTTGGGTACCATTGCTTTGTCCGGCGTACCCCAATCAGAAAAACTGTTTTGATTCGGCGTTATTACTTGTTGAAAGCCCACAAACTTCAAAAAGGAACCCATATTGGCAAAGGCCGGGTCGCCGCCATAGAGGAACGATGTGCTGTACCCTGCTTCATGAAATTTTGCTGGCAGTTTTTGTTGGGAAATTAATGTCCATTTACTCGGCTGAAACAGCAATCCTTGCCAAGGTTGTGATGGCCAAGCGGTAAATATTGAGGCCAATCCTTTATCGGTTCGGTCACCCGTAGCATAGGCTTTTTTGTACCACATGCCGTCTTGGGCCAATTTGACTAAATTGGGCATCGCTGTGAGTTGGGGATCCCAGTTTTGTTGGATATCGGAATGCAATCCATCCACATATTTTGAGGACTGAGCGATGGATTGTTTTGATTCTAACCAATGTTGATTGATGCCTTCAAGAACCACAAACAGCACATTGGAACCACGGCGAATGATTTGGGGCATGCGTTTAAGTCCCCCCGGAAAGCTATCTGGCCCCGTGTATGCTTTTGTCGCGAAGTCCTCCACCCCATGATTCATGAGGGCTCTGTTGGTTCTCTGTTGCAGTGTGGGTTGTTGGTAGAGGGCGATGAGGTTCCAATTGGGGTTGGTGGCGATGTTGTTTTGCAATGGATCCGCGCTGAAGTGCGCTGCGGCTGTATTCAATGGGATTTTCTTGACTGACCCCCGTGCGGCAATGAGCAATGGAATCGCGGCGAAGAGGATCCAAATGGAGGGTTTGAATTGGGGTTGTTGTTTATTCAGGAGCACCGTGAGCGCTTTCGATTTTAGTGTGGCAATACCCAACAACAGCAATATAAAAAGGAGTGCCATCCAACGTTGGGATGACGACAAAGATTGTAGGGTTGCTTCAGGAAACTGAAGCATGTGAATGGCCAACTGATTAAAGCGGGAATTCCAAGTTTGAAGGAGTTGAATATCAATGGCAACGAGCACACCTTGGGTTACGATAAAAAGAAATTGTATCGTTTGAATGATGGGTTTTCTGTAAGGGACGAGTGCACACAGCAATACCAGGAGTGAATAATAGGCAGCAACGGAGATGTCTTGGGAAAGTCCGGCTTGTTGGATTTGGTTGGCAGGAAGTTCGTATACCAATTGTTGTTGGATGGCGTTGAGTGTGAGGGATCGCCCGAGCCGTTGCGTAAGCATGGCGAGGGCGAATGACCACAAAGCCAACAAAAAAAACCCGTTTTTCAACGGGTTTTTGAATGCTATTTTCTCAGTCCAATTCACCGGTTAACAACCAACTTGGTTTGGTAAACACCATCCATGTTGTCTTTGATGGTGATGAAGTAGATACCCGCAGACAAATTGGTGATGTCAATTTCATTTTCTACGAACGACAATTGGGTTTGCTGTCCATTCGATGCCATCGCCGAAACTTGTGAAATGGCCTCGATTCCCTTTACAGATATTTTATCCGTTGCTGGGTTGGGAAACAACACAACGAACGACTTGTTCAAAACCCTGTTTGCATTGGCTGCTATAGTGATGTAGTTGGTTTTGGTTTTCTGATCTGTTCCAGTTGTATTGGTTACCTTCAGCGTTACACTGTACATACCAAAAGCGGAGAATTTGACATCAATGTTCTTCGATGTGGCCGTTGTGGCATTTTGGAAACTAAAAGTTGTTGGATTGATGGTCCATTGCCAAGAGGTTGGGGCATTATCACTCAAATCAAACAAACGCACTGTTTGCACATTGTTTGGGGTAACAACATCCGCCGTGAAGTCACAAATGGGTTTCAAATTTGTTGTATTTGATACATTGATGTAGTTCAATTTTGTGACGGTTGTTTTGTCCGATGAGTTGGCACCCACCAATGTCACTGTGTAAGACCCCG
>SXYY01000068.1 GCA_005788145.1 Bacteroidota bacterium | reverse complement strand
CGACGATTGATAACTTTATTGTGGTGCAAAAGTAGCAAAAAGATTCTAACCCGTCAAGTTGAATTGCAAAAAAAATAAAAAAAGGCAGTCCTGTAAGCCGGGTTCTGTACCCCAGTTGCCTGGGGCTTCTATCATTGATCTAGGGTGTAACTCACGCTACACCTCCATCGGTCTACCCTCCTGGCTTGCCGAAACAATTGGGCGGGCCGCCCTTTGATCCAGGTTTATTTGACCTTTCAACCCGCAAGGTTTGTCCCAACCTCGAATCACTCCGAGATGAGTGGGCTCTTACCCCACTTTTTCACCCTTACCACCCGAGGGTGGCGGTTTCGCTTTCTGTGACACTGTCTGTCGCCCCGAACCGAAGCTCAAAGCGCCTTCCCGCTAGGAAGTGCGATGCCCTGTGTTGCCCGGACTTTCCTATTCGCTTTTACGAATCGATAGAACGGACTGCCTTCGTCAAAGGTAACACCGATTTCGGTGGAAAACACGATCCCATACACAATGTGCTTTTGCTATCTTTGTAGAACCTAAGTATGGAAACACAATTCGAGGCAGTTATCGGTCTAGAAATACACGTGCAATTGCAAACCAAGAGCAAAGCGTTCTCGGCAGACAGCATTGAATATGGCGCCTTACCCAATACGCAAGTAAGTCCCATCAGCCTCGGTCACCCTGGCACCTTGCCCATACACAACAAAGCGGCCATCGACAACGCCATCAAAATGGGTTTGGCCTTGAATTGCGATGTCCGTCGTGTCAATCGTTACGCAAGGAAAAATTATTTCTACGCGGATTTGCCGAAGGGCTACCAAATCACACAGTTCGACACCCCCTTGTGCAACAATGGCTCCGTTCGCATCAAACTGAGCGATGGAACTACTAAGAATATTCGCCTTACCCGCATCCACATGGAGGAAGACACTGGTAAGAGCATGCACGACCAAGACTTGAATGACACGCTGGTCGATTATAACCGTGCAGGAACCGCGTTGATTGAAGTAGTCACAGAGCCCGATATCAAAACCGGTGAGGAGGCCTATGCTTTTGTAACCGAAATTCGTCGGCTCGTGCGTTACCTCGACATTTGCGATGGCAACATGGAAGAAGGCAGTTTGCGTTGCGATGCCAACATTTCTGTCATGCGGAAGGGTTCAACCACATTTGGCACCAAGGTGGAGGTGAAAAACATGAACTCCATATCGAACGTGAAACGGGCCATCGACTTTGAAATCAAACGTCAGACCGAACTCATCCTCTCCGGTGGCACAGTTGACGGCGAAACGCGCGGATTCAATGGCTTGAACGGCAGCACTTTCAGTATGCGTAAAAAGGAAGCGGTAAACGATTATCGCTATTTCCCAGAGCCCGACTTACCACCAACCATCGTCACAGAGGAGTACCTCTCGGCTGTGCGCGCTACCATGCCCGAATTACCAGCAACATTGTATTCGCGTTTCACAGAATCCTACGGCTTGAGTGATTATGACGCATCGGTTTTGGTCGATGACAAGCACAGTGCGTTGTATTTTGAGGAGGTAGTTAAGCACACCCCCAAGTACAAACAAGCTTCCAATTGGATTTCTGGCCCCATCCGCGGCTATTTAAACGAGAATGCCTTGGGGATGGATGACTTTTGCCTGAAGCCCGCCCAAATCGCCGAAATCATCGAACTGATTGAATCAAACAAAATCAGCCATACCGCTGCCACCCAGCAGTTGTTCCCAGCAATGACCCAAAATGCGGATGCATCGGCAGAATCGATTGTGGGAACCTTGGGCTTGGCCAATATCACCGACACTTCCTTTATCGATGGATTGGTGCAAACGGTGTTGGCCGAATTCCCCGAAAAGGTCACGGAGTATCGCGCCGGTAAGGTTGGATTATTGGGGTTGTTTGTGGGTGAAGTGATGAAACGTTCCAAGGGAAAAGCGGATCCAAAAACTGCCAACGCATTGGTGAAAGCCGTATTAGAACAAGACTAATTCCTTTCGGGATGATGAAAAGGGGCTTTTTGGTTGCTACGTTTTCGCTGTTCTCAGGGTTTGTGTGCGGACAAATTGCCAGAGAATATTCATTTCTTGATACCACCGCCAATCTTTTTCAGGCACACCAAGCCTCTCTCATTGGGAGTTTAACGGAACAGATTAACGAGAGAAATACACCCTCTTTCAGTGTTTTACACATTGGCGATGAGTTGGTTCGCGAAGTTGCAGAGCCTTTGGGCGATGGATTGTTCGGTAAAACGCGCGGTCCCGGCCTCTTTTTTCCAGGCAGTTTGATCAACAATGCGGTGTATTCGGAAATTGAAACCAGGCACACCGGAAATTGGATTTATTCCACGCCGGTTGAAAACAATCCATTGTTATCAGCTGGGATTACGGGTTATGCTGCCAAAACTGAGGATTGGCGGTCGGGTTTAACGGTGGAAATCCCCGCGCCTTATGTGAAGCATGTGGATCGATTTGCCGTGTATTGCGACCGGAGCGAGCAGCACTTTGATGTGGTGATTTCGTGCATGGGAGGCAAAAAAGCCGATGGCACCCCTATCCTGCTCACCAAAAGAGAATTTCCCGCTTCGATCTCCTACAAAAATTCACCCTATTTGGAATTCGCGCTCCCAGTTGGAACCAAAGCAATTCTGATACAGTTCAAACAGGTGATTTCTACCCAGAAATCTTTTGTGTTGCATGGCATCGCCCTTACAAACAGTAAGCAAGGCAATCTTCACAGCATAGGCATGCGGGGCTGTGGTTACACGCAGTTAAATCGATTGGAATTGTTCAAACAGCAACTCACCCAATTATCACCAAACGTGATTTTGTTGGATTTTGGGACGCACGACAACTATCGGGGCAATGAAACGGAGGCCATTTTTTTGGAACCCATCAAGCGTAGTATACAAATCCTGAAAGAGGCACTACCATCATCAAAAATTGTGCTTGTGGTTCCCCAAGATGGCCTCCGGGGCGGAAGAACCCTCTCAACCTTTGAAAAATACGAGAAGTCCATCATCGCCCTGTGTAAAACGGAAAAAGTGGTTTACTACGATTGGTATCGCGTGGCTGGTGGGAAGTATGCCGCCCAGTATTGGGCCGATTTCCAACTATTCATGGTCGATGGACTGCATTTACAAGAAGCGGGCAACGCACTGAAAGGACAACTTTACGCATCGGCGTGGGAAAACACTACAAAGCGCTACAACAACGGATACCGACAGTTTATCATCGCCGAAGACAGCAGCAAGCGTTTGGCATTTCGCACGCGTGACACCCTGACAAAGAACATCGTGGTTTCCGAGGTTTGGCGCTATCATGTCGTTCGTAGGGGCGAAACCGCCTATCGCATCGCGCTTCGTTATGGAATCACGGTAGCCCAACTCAAAGAGTGGAACCATTTGCGCAATTACAATATATCAGCAGGAACGCGTTTGAAAGTGGGCAAACTATCCATTGCTACCAAATCGGATCCAATTCAAACCTTGGAAATGAAAGACAGTGCCGACGCCGACGGAAGCACATCGCTCGGTCCAAACATTGAGCCAAATAAAAACCAAGATACCGCCCAAACCGTGGTACCTAAAAAACTCAGTCCAACACCCGTAGCACCCAAACCAAGGCCAGTTTACCACAAGGTTCGTTCGGGTGAAACCCTATATTCCATTGCCAAAGCCTATGGCTCAACCGTGGAAGATGTGAAGCGAATGAATGGGTTGAGGAGCAACAACATTGCCGTAGGACGGCTCCTTAGGGTGCGATAATTTTCAATGAATCACCCTACTAAATTAAACCTTTGGGTCTAAAAAACGTCAGTTATCCAGCATCAGCACAACGAAAATGCAAACCCCCTATCATTACCACTACTTTACGACCAATTTCCTTGCGATTTCATCCAACTTGGAAGGTGAACCCGACGAAATGGGCGATATTTGTATTTTATGAATTTCATCTGTCGCACCTGCCGCCCCATTCTGTTTCTTTTGATTGCAATGTGTGTATTCACGAATGCGCATGCACAACAATTTGAACCGGGCATGCGTGGCGATGGGCCCGGTAGCTCCGGAAAGGGCGATGTGGGTGCTATTGGCATGGGAAGGCCTGGAAAAGGAGGTCCTGTGGTTGGATTTAGGGCGATTGGTTTTGGCTCTTGTATGTCGTTGAACTGGGAGGGACAAGAAAAGCCTTTGGCGGGAGCGGTCATTTCACTATGGCTGCCAAACGATACGGCTTTGATTGGTTCAAAGCTCAATATTTTGCCCGATGGAAGTGTTGCGAGTGAGTCATTGAAGAACTTTCGCTTTATGACCAAAAGGATGAAGGAGGGCGACAAATACTACCCCAATGGCGGCATGACCGAAACTGATTCTCAAGGCAACTACAGTGTTCGATTTTCGGTGAGACAGTTCTTGAACCCAAAAACACCGCCTGATTTCGAAGCGATAAGCAGAGATATCGCCAACCCCAAAAGCAAAGCATTTACCTTTTTGGTGGTGGCCATTCACCCCAATGGAACCAAGGCACAGCAATGGATCAATCTACATGAAATGGGTATGAAACCATTGGCCCAATACCAAGAGGAAATTGCGTTTTCAATTCCAAAAATGTGGTTAGTGAATGAAGTTTTGCCCATGGAGGGTGCACTCATCAAGGTACAAGCAGTCACCATCAAGGGCGATACCACAGAAATGAACGCGTCGAGCTTCAAGGTAAATCCAGATGCTTCTGCAGAGGACTTGGTGAGCAAAATGCCGGGTGTGACATCGTCGAACGGACAAATTCAAGCCCAAGGGGAGCAAGTGAAAAAAGTGTTGGTGGATGGAAAACCCTTTTTCGGTGAGGACCCAAATGCGGCATTGAAAAATTTGCCCGCTGAGGTGGTGGGAAAAATCCAGATTTACGATGCGAAATCTGAGCAGAGTTTGTTTTCAGGTATCGATGATGGAAATACCACCAAAACCATGAACATCGTGACGAAGTCCCAGTTCAGAAATGGATTGTTCGGACGCATGTTCTCAGGAGTTGGAACGGCCATTGAGGGCACAGGAGACCCAATCAAAAACAAGGCGGGGATCACAGTAAACTCATTCAAGGGGAACCGTCGACTCACATTTTTAAGCCAAATGAACAACATCAACGAGCAAAACTTCTCGTTTGAAGATATCGTCGGAAGTATGGGCGGCGGCGGTGGACGAGGTGGCATGGGTGGCGGCGGTCGTGGTATGGGGATGATGGGTGGCATGGGCGGTGCAGGAAACTTCTTTACAGGCACCCAAAACGGCATCACCACCACAAGGGCGATTGGCTTGAATTACAGCAATCAGTGGGGCAAAAAGACCGAATTCAGTGGAAGTTATTTCTACAACAGTACCGACAACGACAACCGCACTGTAACCAATCGTTTTTACGTGGGTGGCGACCCCAAAATGGGTGGGTTTAACTATATCGAAACCAATCCCAATGCCACAGAAAACAGGAGTCATCGAATCAATGGTCGATTGAATTTGAAACTGGATTCTGCGAACACTTTGCTGATAGAACCCCGCGTTTCACTTCAGCAAAACAATAGCAACAGTCCAATCGATGCTCTAACCATCAACAGCTTTTTCAACCCCGTTTCAAATCTACTCAACAACACGCAAACCAACACCAATGGCTATCGCGCATCGAGCAGCTTTTTGTATCGCCACGCATTTGAGAAAAAAGGCAGGACCTTCTCCATGGAACTGAATCCGGGGCTGAACGGACAGTCGGGTCTCACCAATTTGAATTTCAAGAACATGGTGGTGGCTGATACCAATGGCCTTATCGTCACGAACAGCCGAGACCAGCGCACAGATTTATTGAAACAAACCAGAACCTTCAGCGGAAACATCACGTATACCGAGGCATTGGATTCCAATCATTTTTTGGCAGCCAGTGTATCAACCAATATCAACCAAAACAACAATGATCGTTTGGCCTATCTAAAAGATGCAGCCTCATTGGGATACACCTTGTTGGACACGTTTTTCTCCAGTCAGTTTATCAACGGGTATTCTCAACAAAAAGGCGGTGTGAGCTACCGATACCAAACCTACAAATGGAATATTACCTCAGGGGTTGACGCACAGCTGGCCCAATTGGATGGGTCGCAAAGTATGCCACGCAACAGTGAACTTGATCGAAGTTTCGCATCGCTCCTACCCTATGTACAAGCCCGTTACAATTTGGGGATGAAGCGCAATTTGCGGTTGAATTACAACACTTCGAACAACGCGCCATCGATTGACCAATTGCAACCGGTGATCAACAACAACAATACGATGCAACTGAGTTCGGGCAATCCCAACTTGGTGCAAGATTATCAGCATGGCTTGTTTTTGCGATATTTTTCTGTGGTTCCTGAATCGGGTAAAAACGTTTTCTGGATGATCAACGCCCAACAGAGCAACAACTACATTAGCAGCAAATCTGTGCTCGGAGGTCGGGAAGCCGGATGGATTCGCTTGGATTCGGCCTTTTATGGCGGTGGATCAGGTGGGATGGACATGGCACGTGTGACCCAGAACGACAGTATACGGTTAACGCCTGGCGCGCAAATGACGGTGCCCATCAACTTAAATGGATACTATTCTTTGCGATTGTTTGGTTCATGGGGTAAAACCATCAAAAAGTTGAACGTAAATACGAATGCGGGGGTTTCCACCAACAACATTCCTAGCATGATTCAAGTGGGCAATGGCAAACCGATGATAAACAATGCCAAGAACCCATCGGTGAATGTGGGCTTGGTTGTGGGCAGTAATATTTCGGAGCGATTGGATTTTAGTATTTCGGGCAATGGAAGTTACAGCAAAGTCATCAATACCCTTCAAAAGGCAAACGACCAAACCTATTTGAGTTACTCTGGTAAATTGGTCATGAATTGGATGCCCACAGCCCACTGGGTCATTAATTCAGACATTACCTATCAAGCCTTTGAGGGATTGTCGGCCGATTTCAACCAGTCGTACTATCTGTGGAATGCCGGACTTGGCTATAAGTTTGGAAAGAACAAAGCCGCTGAATTGAGACTCACGGCTTACGACATCTTGAACCAAAACCGCAGTATTCAGCGAAATGTAACGCAGACATTCTATGAAGATGTAAAAACAACCGTTTTAACGCGTTATGTGATGATGACCTTCAGTTATAAATTGCGCAAATTCAACGGCAAGGGTGCCGATGGAAAAGACATGAAAATGATGTTTCCGGGTGGTATGCCTCCTCCGGGGATGCCGGGACACGGGATGCCTGGTAAGAATAATTAAAAAAGCCTCAGATTTCTTTGAGGCTTTGGTGGTGATCCCGCTGGGACTCGAACCCAGGACCCATACATTAAAAGTGTATTGCTCTACCAACTGAGCTACGGAATCATTTACTTTTCTCTTCTGCTAAAAGGAGGTGCAAAAATACGCCTCTAAGCGGAAAAATCAAATGTTTTCGGAAATTTCTTTTCGATACGTATGGTGAATTTTGGTCTTCTTCGCACCCAAACTTTCTAACATACTGATCATCTTTGGATTAAAATCGCCAATCCATGCCAATTCCATGCTATCAACAATTTTATCATCTTTTATTCCCTGATAGCACTTCATGATCAAACCCGTTTCAATGCCCAAGTTCTGATAATCCGGCACAACGCCGAACACAATTCCTTTGGCCTTGGTAATCGTACCGCGATACATCAAGAACTGCAATTGCTGCCAGAGGCCCATTTTGCCTTTGAAACGCTTGAATACCTGATTGATTTCCAAAATGGCGATGAAAAATCCAATTGGACGGTCACGGTCGTAAGCAAATACCGCGAACTCCTTGGGCATTGCAGGTTTTATTTCCTTCAAACGCTTGTTCAATACCTCCGGTGTTAAGGGTTCAAAATCATCGTGAAACGCCCATGCTTCATTGTAAATTTGTACGAAATCAGCAGCGAACTGACTGAGTTTGCTGTAGTCGAGGTAGACAAAGCGGTAATTTCCTCTCGACATCACCCGATCCGATATTTTACTGAATCGCTCGTAGTTGAAGGTGGCATTGGTAATGTCGTATGTACTTTGTTCTATTTCGATTGCATATCCCCGCTCTTCAATCCAAGCACGGTAATATGAAGGATTGTAACTCTCTCGGTAGGACACTGGGTTGGTTGCCGAAATCAATAAGCCCCAAAAGCTATCACGATCGCCAAAATTAATTGGCGCGTCTATACTGACACATTGCTCCTCTCCCAACCAACTTTCTGCTAAATCCCATGATTTCATCGCCAATTCGCGATCTTCAATGCACTCAAAAAACCCAATACCGCCACGCTTACCCGATTTGGGCTTTTGGGTATAAAACGCTGCAATGCGTGCAACAGGCATTCGATTGCCATCGACCACTACCCACCTGCGCGCGGCGCCAGTCAAAAATGACTTGTTTTTGGCTGGATCAAATATCCCTTCAACGTCATTGACCAATGGATATATGAAATTTGGGTCATTGGCATATACACTATCCATCACCTGATGAAACAATGCTTTGTCCTCCGCTGTCAGCACCTCCCTCACTGTATGGGATTCCCAATGTATGGTCTGCTCGGTCATGGCTTTGTCGTTTTCCTTTCCAAAGATATGTTTTCGTCCCCTTTTTGGTATGGCGTATACGTAATAATGAACTGAAACATTTCATCGGATGCCCGCATGCTTGCACCTCCATAGTCCCAGCGCTCTGCCACTGTTTTGGGTGGATGATTGGGATTGTAGGGGTTCTTGGCCGTGTTGTCAAATTCCGCAATCGCCACAATTTCCGAACCCGCGGGAATCCTCACCATCGTTTTGAATGTGTAGAAATACTGCCAATTGAAATTCCATCGCCTAATACGAATCAACGGAATGGTATCTCCGTTGGGCTTGATTGCAAATGCCCAAAACGACTTACCCAATTGATGCAAATGGGGATTGATGGTCAACACAGAAATATCCGCATCGATGGTATATCGCGTACTGTGTTTGGTTATTTTGTTCGCCGGCACAACCAAAGGCGGAACGATTTTACTGACCCCATTGGTGCCCAACATCAATTCTCCTGTGGCGCGCTTGGGAGCCGTTTCTGTGAAAAAGACATTTAAAACTGCCTTGTCTACCGTATTGGTATCGGATGGACCGTAGTGCACATCATTCATGACTGCCGCAAAATCTCGGGTAACCTCATACCCACCGATGCCAGCAGGATATTCAACACCCTCGACACCCGGCAAGTAATTGAATGCAGAATGAATTCTATTGGGCAGCGGACCGCCCACATTGATCAATTTCATTTTCTCGAATGAATTTGAATTCATCGCGTCGGTCGTTTCCATTTTCCTCACCGTTCCTGGTGTCTCCGTGTTCGACCCTTCCGCATACAAGAGCAAATGTCCGTTCGCATGATGAATCAAACCCATGGACGACGGCACCAACTCAAGTGCGGATACAAACCGTTTGCGATCCAACTTCACATGGGCTTTGCTAATGAAAAAGCGATCAAGATCCCCTTCATGCAGAGCGACAGTATCGAAAGGAATGATCAAATCAGGTTTCCGAATACTGCTGCGGTAAGATTCAGGCGCTTTGTAGCTATACCCCACCGACCCCTCAACAGCACCTTGTTCAACCCAACGTTGAATGGTAGCAATTTGTTCTTCTGTTAGAACTTTTTCCCCCACAAAATGCGTGTAATTGGGATCGGCTGGCCATGGTGGCATGTAACGATTGAGTGTAACTTTTGCGATGGTTTTGGCACGTTTCTTCACCGCAGAAAACTGCTCCAACGAAAAAGGCGCTGCGCCATTTTCTCTGTGACATGGCAAGCAATTTTTAGCCAAAATAGGCGCTATATGCTCAGCAAATGTTGGATTGGATGGCACATTTTTCTCTTCGGATACCTTACCGCAACCAATCATCGAAGTAATTAGTATTAAAATAATGATATTAAATATTTTAAATCTCATTGAGTTTTTCTAATTTAAGGCCAAATCTCCCACAAAACAGCCCACAGCTTGATTGCTTTGAACCTTTACACATCCGGTCGAGATCAATTGCTCCAAAGCGTCTTTAAGGTAGTGATTTTCGGCTTTGATTTTCACCGTACCCAATGCAACGGCACGATCATCAATTTTGCCAGCGTATAATATTTTCCTTTCCAAACAATTCACCAATACCACTTGGGGATAAACCTGAATATTATACCTTTTACAAATAACCAATGTTGGGTCGCTGAATCGTGCTTTCTCCATTCCGGATATGGGCTTGGTCCCAACCCCAGGATCCAACAAACAAAAGGTAACCTTGTTGCCAAATTTGCTGTACAAAGACTTGATTGTATTGATGTAGTTTTTGGCTACAGGACATTCATTGGAGTATGAAATCAAGCACAAATACTTTCCACCTTCGAATTTTGATCTAAATTCATCGGCAATCAACGATGAATCTTTATTCCTCAATTTACAGGATGCCGAATCAAGATTGGCAACGGCATTTTGATGGCAGGAAATCGACTGTAACGACAACAACATGATGCACAAACCAAGAATCGCTGGCGCTTTCATGCATCGACCGTGGGTGGAATTGTGGGTATGTGATTGCCAAATCATGTGATTACACGCGTGTTCTGGCGTATTCCCACAGCAACATGCCGCAGGAAACCGCAATATTAAACGAATGTTTGGTGCCCAATTGGGGTATTTCAATGACGCCATCACAGGCATTGATTACATCGGCATCCACACCATCAATTTCATTCCCAAAGACGAATGCCACTGGCTGATGATCAAATTGCATATTTTGCAACATCACAGCGGTGTTGGTTTGTTCGATAGCAAACACTTTAAAACCCCTACCTTTCAAATCCTCTATTACATCCATCGTTGATTTACTATATATCCAATTGACAGAATTTTCTGCACCGATGGCGGTTTTGGTGATATCGCGGTGTGGCGGTGTTGCAGTGATGCCACAGAGGTACAAGGAATCACAGAGAAACGCATCACACGTCCGCATTACTGAGCCCACATTGTTCATGCTTCGAACGTTGTCGAGCACTACAGCAAAAGGCCATTTCTCCGCGGCTTTGAAGTCGTTTATGCTCAATCGCTGGAGTTCAGCGCCCACCAATTTTTTCACAAACACAAAGATACTTAAAATCAATGGGGAAAAAGGGCGTGTAAATGTGGAAATCGGGGTGGTAATTGGCTGTAATTTTGGGGTTTATGGCAGGGGCAAGTACAGACAAAGAAACACCGCTCATGAAGCAATATCATAGCATCAAGGCGCAATATCCGGGCGCTATTTTGCTGTTTAGGGTGGGTGATTTTTACGAAACTTTTAGCGAGGATGCGCGCATCGCCTCTAAGGTCTTGGGCATTGTGCTCACCAAACGCTCCAATGGCACGGCTTCGGACCAAGATTTGGCTGGATTCCCCCATCATTCGCTCGACAACTACCTGCCTCGCCTGGTGAAGGCCGGTTATCGCGTGGCCATATGTGACCAACTGGAAGATCCTAAAAAAACCAAAACCATCGTAAAACGCGGGGTTACAGAGTTGGTAACGCCTGGGGTCAGCTACAACGACAAAGTCCTTGAGACCAAACAAAGCAATTACTTGGCATCGGTTTACGAGCAGAACATGCAATGGGCGGTTGCATTTTTGGATATTTCAACCGGTGAATTCCATGTATCGGAGGGTTCTATTGTCTCCATCAAAAAACTCTTGGACGCCTATAAACCCTCGGAATGGTTAATGCCGAAACAACAGCAATCTTTGGTTCACGAGTTGCTGGGCACCCCTGCTTCATTCCAAACCCTGGAATCTTGGGTTTACGAGTCAAGCACATCCCAAGAATCGCTTTGCAGGCAGTTCAAAACCCAAAACCTCAAGGGATATGGCATTGCCGAGATGCCTTTGGCCATTGCCGCAGCGGCCGCTACCCTTCAATACCTGAATATCACCCACCACACCCACATCGCCCACATTAACAGCATCGCACGCATTGATGAACACGATTCGGTATGGATTGATGGCTTTACCGCGCGCAATCTGGAACTTGTACGTCCGATCTACCAGGGTGGCACAGCATTGATTGATGTGATTGACAAAACATGTACCGCCATGGGTGCGCGTTTGCTGAGACAATGGTTGGTTTTCCCATTGATTCGTCGCAATGATATCGAAGCGCGGCATAACCAAGTGGAAGTGTTTATCAACAACGCCTCCGAAACATCGTCGTTCCGCGATACAATGAAACAAATTGGGGACTTACAGCGACTTGTATCCAAGGTTGCCCTGAGAAAAATCGGCCCAAGAGAATGTCTCATGTTGGGTTATGGTTTGGAAAATCTACAAGAGAGCAAGGCATTGTTTGAAAATAGCAAAGACCCTTTGCTGCAGGCATTGGCATACAAAATCGACTCCCTACCCCAACTTCAGCAGTTGATCATGGACCGCATTCTCGCCGATGCTCCCGCAGTGGCAGCCAAAGGCGGCATCTTCAAATCCCATGTCCATCCGGAACTAGAGGAATTGCGTGGCCTCACAACTTCCGGCAAAGACAAACTCATTGAAATTCAGCAACAAGAAATTGAACGTTCAGGGATTACTTCGTTAAAAATTGGCTTCAACAACGTTTTTGGGTATTATTTGGAGGTCACCAACTCGCACAAAGACAAAGCCCCATCCGATTGGATTCGCAAACAAACACTCACCAATGCGGAACGATACATCACCCCGGAACTCAAGGTTTACGAAGAGAAAATCCTGAATGCCGAAGACCACATTTTGGCATTAGAGGCCCAATTGTGGGAGCAACTTCTCGATGCGATGGCTGAACATGTACCTGCGCTGCAACTGCAAGCCAACCTTTTGGCAGAATTGGATGTATTGTCTGGATTTGCGCAATTGGCAATGGACAACCACTATTGCAAGCCACAGATGAACGACGGCCACAGTTTGTTGTTGAAAGACTGTCGGCACCCCGTCATTGAATATCAACTGCCCCCCGGAGAATCATACATCCCAAACACCATATCGCTGAACAAAGACGAGCAGCGCATCATCATCCTTACGGGGCCAAACATGAGCGGTAAGAGCGCCATATTGCGTCAGACAGCCTTGGCAGTCATCCTCGCCCAAATTGGCTGTTATGCGCCTTGTAGTGCCGCTGAAATTGGCGTGGTTGATAAAATCTACACCCGTGTGGGCGCATCAGACAACATTTCGGTGGGGGAAAGTACATTCATGGTAGAAATGACGGAGACTGCCAGCATTTTGAACAACTTGAGTGATCGCAGTTTGGTTTTGTTGGATGAAATCGGACGGGGAACCTCAACATACGACGGCGTTTCTTTGGCATGGAGCATTGCTGAGTACATACACTCACATCCATCCCAACCCAAAACGCTCTTTGCAACCCACTATCACGAATTGAATGAGTTAGAATCCAAGTGTCCGGGCATTCGCAATTACCACATCTCCATCAAAGAGCAAGGCAGCCAGATCATCTTTTTGCGCAAACTTACGGCCGGTGGCAGCGAGCACAGCTTTGGTATTCATGTAGCGCAATTGGCGGGTATTCCCAATGCGGTATTGTTGCGCGCAACCGAGATATTGAATCGCCTCGAGGAAGATCGTACGAACCTATCGCCCCAAAAAACGTTGAAAAAAACGGATTCCAAGCCGGTCTACCAAATGAATATGTTTCAAACAGAAGACCCCAAAATGATTCAAGTGAAGAAATTGTGCGGCGGAATCGACATTAACACACTCACTCCCATAGAGGCATTGCTCAAGTTACAAGCCATTCAAGGCATTTTGAACAACCAACTTTAGTGCGGTTGGTGATTGTACTTAGAAACTGTAATTACAACCCAAAGCGGGCAAAATGGGCAATTGATCTACGCGCTTGCGGGTAATACGGTCGAAATAGAAGATGTTGTTGCGGTTGTAGACGTTTGTCAAACTAAACATCAAGTTAAACTCGCGGTGTTTCTCCATCACCCATTTTTTACGTGCTGAAAAATCCAAGCGGTGATAGTAAGGCAATCGCCCCTGGTTAATGTTCGCGTAAACCACGCCCAACTGTCCGTTCGTTGTGGTATAATCCGTACTCAACCCTTGCTGAAAATTGAACTTTTCGTAATATCCTTGGGTTTGTGTGAACGGGAATCCTGAACCAAAGTTCCAACGCAACGACAATTCCACAGGGTTTTTCTTGCCCATTTCATAGTTGACCAGGAAGTTGGCATTGTGTCTGCGATCGAAATTGGGTTGATAACGCACATTGCCATCGAAGCGATTCACCCAAGTGAGTGAATAAACCGTCCATATGTACCAACGCTTGTCGGTGAATTTGTAACTAATATCGCCACCGTAAGCATTGCCCTCTTCCACAATGAAGTTCTGGCGCAGGCGCTGGGGCTTATCGAGGTTAAATTCATCGTCTTCAAAGAGTTTGTCGCGGTTGATATTGGTGATTTGATCGAAGAGTTTCACAAACGATTCCACGTTGATGGTGTGTTTTTTGTTGATGCGGTAATCAAACCCCGCCACTGCGTGGCGGGCCTTCTGCAAGGCATGGGTAACGGGTTTTCCGTTGAAAGAATCGGGCAAATTGTCGGGGCCCGACAAAAACCCATAAAACAAGTTCACCACATCGCGATCGCTCATGGCCGACAAGAAATTTTGGGAATATGCGCCCACCGCAAATTTGATTCCGATCGATTTCCAGGGCATGTAGCGCAGCTGAAAGCGTGGCTCAAAACTGCTGTTTCCCAACGAAGCATAGTATTGGGCACGCATCCCCAAATTAGAAATCAACTTCTTCCGCACCACGCGATAGTTTACGAATGAGTTGATCTCTGTGGTACTTTCCAATTGTGAGATCCTACGATTGTTTGAGTTATACAATTCGAAATTGGTTTGAAACCCATTTACCTCCAAGCCCCATTTCAAATCGTCTTTCCGAAAATTGTACCCAAAATTCATCCCCAAATTGAATCCACCAATGGAACTACTCCGGGGCCTCGCATCCTGCTCCTTTTGTTGAATGCGGTATTCGCTCCACAAAAAATAACCATCTACGCGGGTCTTGGCTTGCTCTGGCACCACCAAAAACTTCCCTCCCAAGCCGGTCGACGACCAATTGTAACTTGTAGAACCCGGGAATGCTACGTTATCGCTAAAATGAAACCCGTACAACTTAGAATAGCCTCCGTTGCTACTGTTGAAACTCGCTTTGATGAACAAGTCCCCAAAATTGTAGGGCAGTTTATCGGGATTGGCGTAGTTGTAAAGCAATTTTGATGTTTCGCGCAAGAAAGAGTTTTTGTATGACACCGCGATCGAACTATTCCCTTTTCCCTGTTGGTACTTCTTGATGGGGGTTTCCAACAGCAACTTCGAAGTAAATGTGGTCAGTCCCACTTTCGCCGTCGCGCGATTCCGATTCGCATCCCGGGTTTTCAAATCCACAACCGCTGAAACACGGCCGCCATACTCTGCACCAAAACCCGCGCTGTAGACATCCGCCGTTTGAATCAAATCGGTCTCAAACACAGAAAACAACCCAATGGAGTGAAAGGGATTGTAAATGGTCAATCCATCCAACATCACCTTGTTCATCACGGGCGATCCACCACGGATGTATAATTGTCCGCCTTGGTCACCGCTAAAAACTACCCCGGGCAACACCTGCAAATACTGTAAAATATCAGGCTCAGCACCTACTGCCGGCATCTTGGCGATGGTTTTGGCATCCACCGTGGTAACCGATACTTGGGCCTCTTTGGCTTTTGATTTCACGGAAATATTCACCTCTCCAATGGAAGCGATGCGGTTGATGTAAAAGTCTTTTTTGGTATTGGCGCCCAGCTTCACAACCACTTTTTCAATGAGCGTATCAAAACCTGCCATCGAAACACGCACGTAATAGTTTCCGGGTGTTAAACCCGTAAGCGCAAAATAACCATCGTTATCGGTCAAAACGGCCCTAACATCTGTGCTTCCTGGGGTGGATTTACTTACCCCCTCGCCCACACAAAAAACGCCCGCACCCACCATTCTGTCGCCATTACCCCCATCGTAAATAAAACCTCGGATATCACTTTTTCCATTTTGCCCCATCAAAAGCATTGGAGCAATCGCAAACACAAACAGGATAATACGCCTCATGATTCCCGCGAAAATACGGCTTATTTTCATTGGCTTCATTTTTTTCATCAATAAGCAACGGCTGAGAACTATTTTTGCAATTCGCATGGTTTATCGTTTTAAAATTTGGTTCGAAGACATGGATGACGTGGTGCGTTGGATTGAGATAAAGCCTTCCCACACCTTCATGGATTTCAACAACATCATCCAAGAGGCCATTGGCTTCGACAACAAGGAATTGGCCAGCTTTTTCGTGAGTGACGATCGTTGGCGCAAGATTTCTGAAGTGAAAAAAGCCAAACCCAGTGGAGATTCGGACCTCACCGGCAATGCCAGTGCCCCATTGATGCAGGACACCAAAATTCGCAGCTGTGTGAACGACCCCCATCAGCGGTTTATCTATATTTTCGATTACTCCGTTCAGTGGACGCTACTTTGCGAACTTATCAGCATTGAAGAGAGCAGCGAAAAGCAAACCTATCCAAGAATTTATCGCACTGAGGGAAAGGCACCCAGACAGCATAACGAAGGCAAGTTCAAAATGCTCGATGACAATGAGTTCGACACCCTTGCCGAGAAAATCTTGGCGGCAAAAGGCATCAAGAGTTTGTTGGTAGAACACGAAGAAGAATTGTTGGCGGAAGACGACGATGACTTGGATGATGACCTGGACGAAGAGGAAGAAGAAGACAACGACGAATTTGGTTTCGGCGCATTGGGCGAAGGCATCGATGCCGATGATTTAAAATAACCCGTTTGAAAACGCAACCCACTTTGTTTGTTGTGGGCGGTCCCACTGCCTCAGGAAAAACAGCCGCTGCCATTGAAGTGGCCCAGTTACTGAGGACAGAAATCGTGAATGTTGACTCACGACAAGTGTACGAAGAACTCAACATCGCAGTTGCCAAACCCAGTGATGCAGAATTGTCAACCGTAAAGCATCACGGCATAGGTCACGTCCCCATAAAATACCATTACAACGCAGGCACCCATGCCGAAATTTTCCGGAGCATTACACAAGAATTGCTCGAGAACAACGGATACGCGGTACTTTGCGGCGGCACAGGACTCTACATCGAGGCCATTTTATATGGCATGGACGATCTGCCAGAAGCAGACCCCGATTTGCGCAGCGAAATTTTGGACCAATACGTGGCCAATGGCATTGAACCCCTTCTATCGATGTTGTTGCAATTGGATCCCCAGGCCGGCAAATTTGTTCGATTAGACAATCCCCAAAGGGTCATGCGCGCCCTGGAGTTGTGCATTCAGTTGAGAAAACCACTTTCAGCAATTTACGGGCAAGAAAAAGTACAGTACTTCCCGGGTGTCAATATTCAATTTGTGGGCATTGAACACCCCCGAGAATTGTTGTATGACCGCATCAACCAGCGCGTGGATGCCATGGTTGCTATGGGATTAATCGATGAAGCCCGCTTGCTACATCCACAAAAGGAACTGAAAGCCCTTCAAACGGTGGGTTATTCTGAGTTGTTTGCATTTTTTGAGGGACAGTCAACAGATAAAGAGGCCATCGAGAAAATAAAACAGCATACGCGGAATTACGCGAAACGACAGATTACCTACTTCAACAACCGCTTTTCAACAGAATGGATTCGGCCTGCAGATTGGGTTGATTTCATTCGTAAATTTGCCCCATCATCATGACACAAGATATCATCATCAGTTTGGTCGCCTTAACAGTTTTGGAAATTGTATTGGGAATTGACAACATCATTTTCATTTCTATCCTTGCCAACAAAGCACCGGGTGACAAACAAAAGCAAGCGCGCAGATATGGACTTTTAATGGGCATGGTGGTAAGGGTCATTATGTTGATGGGCCTCAATTGGGTTCAACAACAGGAGGCAGACTTATTCCATGTCATGAACCAGGGCATTTCGGGCAAGGACATCCTCGTGATTGTGGGAGGTTTGTTTTTGTTATACCAAAGTGTTCGAGAAATACACCTGAAAATGAAGGGTCATGAAGCGGAAATCAAGGAGCGTACAGATGCCAAAGGCTGGACCGGCATTTTGCTACAAATGGCTTTGATTAACGTGGTGTTCAGTTTGGATTCAGTCATCACCGCTGTGGGAATGGCCAACGAAGTCTGGGTGATGATTGTGGCGGTTGTAATTTCGATGTTGGTGATGTTATGGGCGAGCGAACCCATTGCCAATTTCGTCAATGACAACCCCAGCATCAAAATATTGGCATTGTCTTTCTTGGTATTGATTGGAGTAAGTCTGTTGGGGGAAGGCCTTGGCCAACACATCAACAAAGGATACATCTATTTCGCAATGGCCTTCTCATTCACGATCGAATTGATCAACTTGCGCTTAGATAAACAGCGCAAGCGCTGAAAATAACTCAATGTAATGATTTTTAATACATACGTCGGGATAATAAAATATTCCGTTTAGCATACGAGGCCACTTTCTCAAGTGTTTTCTATTTGGTATACTTTTTTAAAGTCTTTTAGCATTACATTGATATTCTTTTCTTTTGACCCATAATTGGAGAAGTCTCTTATCAATTCCAAAACGTCGTAGTCTATATACACAGTGTTTTTTGCGCTTATAATCACAGTTGAATTATGAGGTAAATGTGCTAAAGTTTGTTTTAACGCTGCCTTGTTCAAAAAAGAAACTTCTTGAGCCAAATCGATGATAACATCTTCCCCATCCTTGTGTTTTTCTTTATTAAAAAAATATGCGAATTTCATATTCCCTCTAAGAATAAATAAAATGCTCATCACCAAACCAATACCTACACCTTTTAATAAATCCAAACTGACGACACCTATTACTGTCGCAATAAAAGGGACAAATTGAAATTTACCTGCATGCCACATGCGCTTAAATACTTTAGGACTTGACAGTTTAAATCCAATCATTAATAATATGGCCGCCAAAGTTGCCATGGGAATTTTATTGAGTAAATTAGGAATTAGAATTACAGTCAACAATAACAATAAACCGTGAAATATGGCGGAGAACTTTGTTCTAGCTCCAGCATTTATATTTGCCGTAGTTCTTACAATAACGCTTGTCATTGGAATGCCACCGATTAAGCCAGCTATTATATTTCCTATACCTTGAGCTTTGAGCTCAGTATTACCACTTGAAAATCGCTTATAGGGGTCTAGTTTATCACCTGCCTCAATACACAATAGTGTTTCAATACTTGCCACAACAGAAATAGTTAGTGCAGTTATCCATATCGCTGGATTAGAAATAGCGGAAAAGTCTGGTAAGGTAAATTGCCCCTTGAAATCACTGAATGAAGCAGCAACTGGTAATTTTACTAAATGGTTTCCTGTTATTACAAGCGAAGGTGAAAAAATACAAAATAATTCATTTATCATGACCCCTGTTCCAACCGCGACTAATGCACCAGGCAGCAGCTTGATTTTCCGGAGAAAGGGAACTTTATTAAATGCTAAAATAACAGCTAGTGAGATAAAAGTTATAATTAAAATCCAGTGTGCGCAAAATTAAAGGAATGGATAATTTCATTAAAAAATCCAGCGTCAGCTTCGTCTGTTAATCTGTAACTGAAAAAATCACCTTCGTGTTCATTATCATAACCAATGGCATGGGGCAATTCTTTCACAATAATTATGATACCTATGCCCGTTAGCATACCATCTATTACGCCGGATGGAAAATAATTAGAAATAGTGCCGGCTTTTATAAAGCCCAGTACTAACTGAAAAATACCTGCCAATAATACAGATAAAAGGAACGCCTCAAAACCTAAATTCTGAATAGCCAAAATTACTATTGCTATTAGACCAGCGGCCGGCCCGCTTACACTAACTTGCGATCCACTCAAATAACCTACAATTAATCCTCCAATTATACCGGTTATTATACCGGCAAAAGGTGATGCTCCCGAAGCCACTGCTATTCCTAAACACAGGGGCAGTGCTACTAAGAATACGACAACACCCGATAGCATGTCAGTTTTTAAGGAAGAAAAAATTGAATTATTCTTGATCATTTTTGTGGGATTTGATATTTTGTTTTTTACGCTTTTGAAGATTTTTCCTCATAAAAACATACCTGTCCTGTTGACAATTGATGCATACCACCAATTATACCAATTTCTCCACTTTCTATCAATTGTTTTAGAATTGTACTTCTCTCCATGATAGAATTTACTGTTCTCGACACGTTGATAAGGGCTACGTTCTCGACAAAAATAGGATTTTTAGAAGTTCGATTTTCTTTGGTTTCAGTTTCGTCATCAACGGCGGGTCTAATTTTGGCCAGTAAAGCAGTCAAGTTACCCATTTCAACATGGTCACACGCCCCCTTAATAGCTCCACATTTAGTATGTCCAAGTACCACGATAATTTTCGCTCCTGCCAATTTACAGGCAAATTCCATACTCCCCAAAATATCTTCATTGATGATATTGCCGGCGATGCGCACACTAAAAATATCACCAAGGCCCTGATCAAAAATAAGTTCTGCAGACGTTCTGCTATCAATACAGCTCAAAACCACAGCAAAAGGATGTTGACCTTCTGATGTCTCGTTTGCCTGTTCAAGAAGATTGCGATTCGTTTTTAAATTTTGAACAAATCTTTTGTTGCCTTCTTCCAATAATTTCAGCGCGATCTTTGGGGTAATCGAATCTTGAATTTGTTTTGTGATTGTTTTCATATTGAAGATTTTATTTTGCCATTGCTAATTGTTAAACCCATTATAACGTCTATGATATCAGAATTGCACACTTCTTGAAATAACCCTAATTTCTTGAAAAAAGGGGTGGTGCAATAAAAAAACGACAATTGTAACACTCATGTTTTTCGGATTGAATTTCATCCCCGTGAAATTATGGATAATTCCCATCTAATCATGGGTAAATTCCATGATTCACGCAAAAAAGACGACAACAATCAATGGAAAAAACCCATAACTACGGCTCGATCAAGAAGAAAGCATCATTCTCAGCATATCCCCTACTCTTGGCCAATTCTTCTATCCAGTATTGTCCGTAGACAAAATAATACTGGACCCAAAAAAGTTGTCGTTCCTGCGGATTGCTAACAGAAAAATTCCTCTCCAAAATCTGTACAATTGAGCCCCAATTGTCCGCTGAAAATTTTGATTCTACGAATGCATCGATTGCCGATTCTCCCAATTTGTGGTTCCATTTCACAAATGCATCCACATGCTTCTTGGACTCGCCCAGCAATGGCGATTTCCAACCATACAAGGTTTTCAGTTGGTTCTCCAATTGCCTCTTCGTTTCAGCAATGGCAGACAAAAGTTCATTTTCGCCCAATTCTTTCGCCACGATGTTTTGCTTCAAAGTTTCGATCTCTTCGAAGCAGGCTATTTGCGAAATCTGCAATTTATCGAGCTTTTTTCTTTGCGATGGCGTTACGACAACCCCCCCTTTTCTATGGAGCAGCTGCGGTGCAACCAAACCCGACTGTGAGAACGCGTTTGGGGTTTGAAGCCAATACAAATATTCTGAAGGACCTCCCACATACGCCACACAAGGCAAAATGGTTTGCTGATACAAGGGGCGCAACAACACATTCGGCGATAGGTGGCAGATAGCGTCCGAACCCAATATTTGATTTATTTCATCTTGGGACCATTGGAATGATCCATCAATCGTATGATATCCATCCGAAGTCCGTTCAATTCTGACCCTGCGTTGCCCATCCATCCAAAACAACAAGCTCTTTCCCACATGTGCCGGAGGAATTTGTCCGGCATCTTTCAATGCTGTCGTGGACGATTGAAAAGCCTCCAACATCGCATCCCCTTGTAAGGCTTTTTCAAACAACGGTTTTGCCAACTGTTTTAATCTTACATCGCGGGGATCCAACACAAGTAGCCCAAATTTTCCGAATAACTCCGAAATCCACTGCATGGTGGTTGAGGCGAGCGTTGCACCCTCTTTCAAGTATAGATTTCTCACCGCTTGGATACGCAACTTCACGGCTTCACCCCCGCCCAGTTGGGTTTCTAACCAGTCGAACAGACCCGCCAAATCCGACGTAGGTATATCGCCGACGGCCGTTGACCAAGGTTTGTCCCAGGTATATTTTTCTTGGTTCAGATTGAAATATGCAATTTCATTTACATCGTGGTCCTCTGTGGCCATCCAGAACACCGGCACAAAATGCTGATTGGGGTATTGTGACTTCAGGTGGTTACAATAGTTGATGGCCGACACGATCTTATACAACACGTAGGCCGGTCCCAATCCAATGTGGATCTGTTGTCCGGTTACAACAGTGAAGGTATTCGGATCGCCCAACAAGTGGATGTTTTGTTGCTGCACATCGGACAATGCACCACACATTTGATCAGAGAAAACCGATTGCAACACACTTCGCTGCGCCACAGAATGCTTTGCGGCGATGGCTTCTAAAATGGGCGTTACGTTGGCAGAAAGACCTTCAGCTGGGTACAAACCCGACGGCTTATTCCCCCATGCGCTTTGGCGAAGGAAATCGGAAAGGGCTTTGGGAGGATATGGAGCGTTCTGGATGTTCACGATGTTACAACTTCACCCATCAAATCGTAGGTGCTTGCATCGGTAATCTTCACCTGGGCAAAATCACCCATGCGGACATAATTGTCTTTGGCGGACACACGGACTTCGTTGTCTACTTCCGGACTATCAAATTCTGTTCTTCCCACAAACTCATCTCCTTCCAAGCGATCAAACAACACTTTCAGGGTTTGTCCTTTCAACTGCTGATTGAATGCCTCAGAGATTCCCATTTGGGCTTCCATGATGGCATCAGACCGGCGCTGCTTTTCTTCCTGGGCAATGTCATCTGCCAAAGTATGTGCGTGGGTATTTTCTTCGTGCGAATAGGTAAATACACCCAAGCGCTCGAATTTGATGTCATTGATGGCATCGAGCAAGTCTTTCACATCGGCTTCGGTTTCACCGGGATGTCCAACCAACAACGTCGTTCTCAACGCAATGTCCGGCACCCGATCACGGATGGCATTCAAAACTTCATAGGTTCTGCGTTTGGTGATGCCACGGCGCATGGCTTTTAGCATCGGATCAGAAATGTGCTGTATGGGGATATCCAAATAGTTACAAATGTTGCTGCGTTCAGCCATCACATCGAGCACATCCAACGGGAACTGCGAGGGATAAGCATAATGCAATCGCAACCATTCCAGTCCTTCCACATCCGAGAGGTGTTTCATGAGATCCGCCAATTTGCGATCCCCATAAATGTCCATGCCATAGCTCGTCGAATCTTGGGCAATCAGCATCACTTCTTTCACACCGTTAGCCACCAAACCTTGTATTTCGCGTTTGATGGTCTCTATGGGCCTAGAAACGTGCTTCCCACGCATCAGGGGTATGGCGCAAAATGAACACGGTCTATCGCAACCTTCCGAAATCTTGGTGTAGGCATAGTGTCTGGGGGTGGTTTGCAATCGCTCCCCCACCAATTCGTGTTTGTAGTCGGCCCCTACTGTTCGCAGCAAATGGGGCATGTCCAAAGTGCCAAACCAAGCATCCACTTCTGGAATTTCTGCTCGTAGTTCGTCTTTGTAACGGTGCGATAGGCATCCAGTGACATAGAGTTTTTCGATATTGCCTTGGACTTTCGCATCGGCGTAGGCCAGAATGGTATCGATGCTCTCTTGCTTGGCGTTTTCAATAAAGCCGCACGTATTCACGATCACAATATCGGCATCGTCTTTGGTACTTTCGTGGGCTACATCAAATTGGGATGCTTTGAGCTGTCCCATGAGCACCTCACTATCCACCAGGTTTTTACTGCAACCCAGTGTAATCACATTGATTTTGGTTTCCTTGTTG
>SXYY01000067.1 GCA_005788145.1 Bacteroidota bacterium | reverse complement strand
GCTTCTACAGCCGCTGAATGACTCACCACTTTGTCTTTGAAGTAGGCCACAATTTCTTCTTTTTCAGCATCAGTGGCTTCCAATTGATTGAGGATGTTGAGCAAGTGCATCTTCATGTGTCCTTTTTGAATACCAGAGGTAATCAAGGAACGAACGGCACTAAAATTCTGGGCCAATCCCGCCACGGCGGTAATCTGCATGAGCGCATTGGCAGAAGGATACCCCAGCAATTCATGAGCAAAACGCACCATGGGATGCAAGTTGGTAATTCCACCCACTGTACCCAAACTCAGCGGCAGTTCAATCCAAAAGTGAAACTCATCGCCTTCGATGGCTGCGTGGGTCAAACTGGTATACCGTCCGTCTTTGGCCGCATAGGCATGTGCACAAGCCTCGGTGGCTCTGAAATCATTGCCTGTGGCGATGATCACCGAATCGATGCCGTTCATGATGCCTTTATTGTGCGTAACCGCGCGATAAGGCTCCACGGAGGCAATGCGAATGGCCCGACAAAATTTTTCTGCAAATTCTTGGTTTTCGATACCGCTACCCTCTTCGATGTCGTTGATTTTGCAGCGAACTTCAGCACGAACCAAACATTCTGGGGTAAAATTGCTCAAAATACTCATCACCACTTGCAAGGGGGCATCACCCAGTTCTTCCTGATTGGCAGACGCCATATCGCGAAGGGTCTGGGCAAATGATTCCAAACAACTATTGATAAAATTGGCACCCATGCTGTCGCATGTTTCGAAACGGGCTTCAATTTGGAAATATCCAGGCTCCAAATCGGTTTTGTCAACCAGCGTGAGGCTCAATATTCCACCACCGCGTGCGCGCATGTTTTTGGTAATGGACTCGGTGTTGGTAAAAAACTGTGATTTGTGCGCTTCAAACAATCGATAAAGGGCATCCACATTTTTCCCTTCCCAGATAAAGTGTACATGTCCCACCTTTACCATGCTCAACACGGAGGCTTGAAAACCACCGCGATCGAGCCAAAAATTGGCTGCTTTGGCTGCAGCGGCAACCACAGAACTCTCTTCGATCGCCAAGGGAATGGCAAACATTTTCCCATTGATCAAAAAATTAGGGGCCACACCAAAAGGCATGTAATAATTGCTAATGGTATTCTCGATAAACTCATCGTGCAGTTTTTGTACCTCGGGTTGGTTATGCCAATAGCCCTCGAGCATATCAAGGCTTGCGCGTGAATCCGATGTGTATTGCGAAACAAGCCATTCTATTTTGGCCTGCTTGCTGAGTTTGCTAAAACCTTTGATGGGCTGCTTCATGCGTTCTCTTTGAGTGTTAAGTAGGTATATGCTAAGGCAAGACCTTTGATTTGTGCTTCCACAAATTGATGCAAGGCCGCCTCACCTTCCAAAGCGTATTTTAAAAAGGGCGATGCTTGGGCATACAAGGCAGGCATCGATAATTTTTGGAGGTGATAATATCCGTCGAGGAAAGTACTCACCCCGCCCGAAACAATGATTTTCTCGCATTGCACCTTGTTTCCAAGCGATGTGTGCAATTGATTAATCCAATTTGTCATTTCTATGGCGGTGTGTCCCACATGCTGCACAGGCTCCAACAAGGTTCTCTCCACCGACTCTCTGCGCAAGTTCTCCAGTTTGCTAAAATTGGTTCCGCCAAAGGCGCCATAATCCAAGGCCGCGATCGGCAATTGCAATAGCGCGGCGAGACTTTTCGGACCAAAACCCTGGCCAACCTCTTTCACAATGATGGGAAAATCTACTACATCCAAAACCCGTTTTACGGTTTCCAAGGGCGACAAGGCAAATCGATCCCCTTCAGGCTGCATCCACTCTTGCAATGGATTCACGTGAATAATCAATCCGTTGGCTTCAAGCCGATTCACCATATCCACCAATTTTTGCAATTCGTTCTTCGCAATCAATTCCTCGATCTGTGCAATGCCCAAATTGGCAAACAAGGGTTGATTTCCGATGTATTTACGGATTTCAAAATCACGGGAGTATTCTGAATTTTCGAGAACTGGCCTGCAAGAACCCAAACCCATACCCAAACCATGGGTTTTGCAAACTTCCGCCAAAAGCAAGTTGATTTTTCCCGCTTTTTCAGCGCCACCTGTCATGCTGCTGATCCACAAGGGTACCGTCATGGTTGCACCGGCAAGCGTTGTGCTGGGAATAACATTCAATTCGGGGTGGGCCGACAGCATCGGTTCGTAATAAAACCGCTGATCCGCATCGCTCAATTGCGATTCGAAAGCCAACTGAATATGGTCTAATTTTCGGGAACTAATGGTCGATTTTGTCACGATTATGCAAAGTTAACGATTATCTCGGCGCTTTGTTTTCTTAAACAAAACCCCAGCGAAACTTTCAAAAATTCAACAAAATACCATTAACCCAGTTTGGGATTGCTTTTATGTCGGTCCGCATCCCGCTTCGTCTTCTTTTCCATGCTCTTTTGAAAGGCCTCCGTGAGATCCACACCCGTTTGGTTTGCCAAACAAATCAGCACGAACAAAACATCCGCCATTTCCTCACCCAATGCTTCGGAACCCTGTTTTTCTCCGGCCTTGAAGGATTGGTCGCCGTAACTGCGCGACATCAACCTTGCCAATTCGCCCACCTCTTCCATGAGCACGGCGGTATTGGTCAACTCAGAAAAGTATCGAACGCCCACGGTTTTGATCCAATGATCAACCAGCGCTTGCGCATCGCCCAAAGAAAGACCCTCTCCGCTGATTGGCATTGAAATCTCGTTGGGCTGATTCGTCATGGTTTGTCTTTTTAAGTTGGCGGTTAAAAAGGACTTTCGAAAACGGAGAAATCCGGAAGAACTTCGTCTTTGGCACTCAATACAGGTGTTTCAATACCCCAAGGAATGTTCAGGGACGGACTATTCCAAAGTACACCACCTTCAGATGCAGGGGCATAGTAGTCGGTACACTTGTAGGTAAAGATGGTATTGTCTTCTAAGGTCAAAAATCCGTGAGCAAACCCGGGTGGGATATAAAGCATGCGCTTGTTGCTGGCGGTGAGCTTTTCGGCGACAAACTGTCCGTAAGTTGGCGAAGACCGCCGAATATCCAAAGCCACATCCAGCACTGCACCGGTAATCACGCGCACAAATTTGCCTTGGGCATGGGGCTCACGCTGAAAATGAAGACCGCGAAGAATGCCAGCATGCGATAAACTTTGGTTGTCTTGCACAAAGCTTGGATTTCCGTAATCCATCAAGGCGTCTTGGCGATAACTCTCAAAAAAATGCCCCCGATGGTCCTCAAAAACTTTCGGTTCAATGAGCAATAAATTGGGCAACAATTCCGTTATGCGCATAATTAATCGCAAATCACAAGGTTAAAATTCGCTTTGGCAAGAAGTTTGCGTATTAATTGCACAAGTTTTATAAACATAATCACATGCAAACCCAAAACGAATCCAACAACAAACCCCTACTGTACACCATCATTGCGATTTTGGTGATCATCATCGGGGTGCTTCTGTACATGTTGAACAACGTGAGCACAGAACGCGACAACACTGAAAAGGCCAAGACAGCGGTTGAAGAGACATTGAAAGGCAAAGAAGAGGCCTTGGCGAAAGCAGAGTTATTATTGGAACAGTATCAGAAAGATAGTTTGGCATTGGCCGGCGACAATTTGATTTTGTCTGAAGAGTTGGTCGCCCGCAAAAAGGAAATCAGCAAATTGGTGGCAGACTTGAAAAGCAACAAAGCCCGCAGTCAATCTAGCATTGACGAGCTAAACAGACAGTTGGCAGATCTTACTGCTCGTTTGGCACAAGTGGAAGCGGAGAACAAAGAACTGATGGCCAAGAACGAAGCGTTGAACAGCGAAAATCAAAATCTGAACAACGAGAACAACAAACTCACGGTGGAAAAAACCAAATTGAAGAGTTTGGCATCGCGTTTACAAGCGAGCTCAGTAAAGATCGAAACTTTGAAGAAGAAATGGCTTACCGGCAAAGAAACAGGCACATTGAAAGCCAGTGCGGTGGAAGCGTTCCGTATCAGTTTCAGCATCAATGAAAACAGCGTTGCTGAAGCCGGCGAGAAAGCACTTTATGTCAAGATTACAGGTCCGGAAGGTGTTACATTGGCCAATGGCGGACAGGGAGGCACATTTGATATCGATGGCAAATCATCCAAATACACCTACAAACTCACCAGTGTATTCGAAAACGAATTGAAGCCCGTACAGCCCACTGTATGGAAGCCAGATGCACAATTGAAGCCCGGCAAGTACACCGTAGAAATTTATTCTGAGGGGTACAAAATGGGGTCTACCGTTTTGGATTTGAAATAATTGGATTCTCTTCTACAGAATCCCCAAACAGAGAGGGGGGCGCAAAGCGCCCCCCTCTCTGTTTTAAGGGCTTATTCACCCGGCGATTGGACGATGTTCACCTTTCAACACAATAAAACTACTTACCGCCATCAATCAATAGCAGTGTACCACTTTTATCGATTCTTTGCAAGCCTTTCACCGCATCGGTGTAATTTCCCGAAATGATGTACACATACAATCCCTCCGGCACAATAAAAACCAAAGGGGCGTTGCCGCCCCTTTGTAACCATATGAAATCGACCAATTATTGCCTTACGGCTTGTTCGCTTGTTCGCTCGCCAGTTGATCCAACTTGGCTTTGGCTTCTTTCTTCAACTCAGCCACATCAAAATTCTCAATCACCCCGTTCCACGTAGCTTTTGCATTGAACATATCGCCTTCTTTTTTGAATGCATCGCCCAGCAAAATCAAGGCCCTACCCACCCACAAATCGTATCCATTGAATTCATCCAATACTGCATAGCAAGACGTCTTACACAATTCCAAACTGTCAATCGAATACAAATACTGTGCTTCTACATATTTGGCCTCTGCAGCAAAACGGTTGTTGTCTTTGGTATAAATTCCTTTCAAATCGGACAAAACGTTTTCCGTCTTTCCTGATTTGATATCTGCCTTAACCAATGTCAATTTGGCCTCGGTTCTCATCTCGGCAGGCGTACCATTATCGGCCAACACCTTCGCTGAAATTGCCTCTAAACCCGCATTATTGCCTGATTTTGCATAGCAATACATCATGGTCTGCCAGCAATTCTGTTTGGTCTCTCGGCTCTGTGTGATGGGTTCTAATACCTCAACAAACGCCAACACCTGGTCACAGGTAGGATTCTCTCCACTCAACTTCAATACCGCCAAAGCCGCATCTTCTTTCAATTCCCCTGAATTGGCCAGTGCTACCACCGAATAATGCTCAATTGCCGCGTTCTTATTCTTCAATTCCTCAAATGTTTGGGCCAAATAATAATGTGCCAACAAATAGAATCCACCTTTTGAAAACTCTTGCAAATAGGCCTCAAACCCTTTCTGTGCGATGGCAAAATCGCCCTTCTCGTAGGCGTTGTAACCCACTTCGTACATCAAACTATCTTGGTCCTCATTGGAAATCCCGCCGCGATCCTTTTTCCAACGCACATATTGCTTGGCATCGCCCTGCTCGGCATAAATCTTCTTCACCATATCATTGGCCACTTTCGCCTCAGGCGTTCCTGGGTAGTTATCGTATAGCTTGGAGTAAATATCCACGGCGTTGGTCATCTTCTTTGAGTTGTAATAAATCCGTCCCAAAGTTGAATACGCCCTGTTTGCGCGAGGATTGCTAGGGTATTTCTGTAAAATCTCTGTGTAATAACGCTCAGCATCAGCAGTTCTGCCCATCACATTGTATTCTTCGGCCGCTTCAAAATAGGCATCCACCACAAAGCGAGAATTCGGAAATTCCTGGATCAATCGCTTCATCGCACTCACCTTCTCCTCTGATTTTTCTATCAAACCGTAAATCAAGCCACTCTGATACAAGGCATAATCGGCATCGGCACCATTTTTACCACTCACATAGGCATAGGCTTTCACCGCATCATTCAACTGTTTGGTCATGAAGTAACAATCGCCCAAACGCAAATAAGCATCGTGCACCATGCGCTCCTCGTATCTTCCTTGAGCTGCCTTGGTGGTAAAACTGCTAAACTGCTCGCTAGCCTCACTGTATTTCTTTTGCTGAAATTTCACATAACCCAATCCATAATAGGCGTAGGGCTGTACTTCTGTGGCAGCAGATGCTGGTCGGTCCAAGAACGCCTGATACGCGGCCACCGCCTGTGGTTCATTGCCCTGCAGCATCAACGCTTCGGCTTTCCAAAAAAGCGCTTGGGCAGCATAATCGGCATTGGATCTGCGGGCTGCGCATTTCTCAAACAATTCCAAAGCGCCAGAGAAATTCCGACTCTTGTACAATTCCATTCCACGGGCCAAGGTCACCTTCTGATAGACTTCCTCGGTTTGCGCGTCCAACTCACCCAATCCATCCAACAACGCCACCGCCTCGCGGTAACTATCGGTATTGATCAACAAACGCGCTTTCAACTTGGTCGCTTCCTTGGCATTGGCCTTGTTCGGGAACAATTTCACATACTTATCAAGCAACCCAATACTTTGGTTATCGTTGAGTAAAATCGCCAATTTGGCTTGGTTAAACAGGGCCATTTCCGCAATGTCGGGATTGTAGCCGGTGCGAAAAGCTTCTGCGTAGGCATTCATCGCCTCGCGGTTGTGCTTTTGTTTCATCAGCGCATTGCCCAATTGAAAACTGGCGATTTGCGACAAACTATCACCCATCGCGGCCACACTACTCAACCACATCACACTGCCCTCGTAATCGCCGGTGCGGTAAAACGAGTATCCAATCTCATATTTCTCCTCTACTTTCAGGGTATCGGGCGACAATTCCGCCAAGCG
>SXYY01000016.1 GCA_005788145.1 Bacteroidota bacterium | reverse complement strand
GGCGCCTATGCTGCGGTTGAGGCGGCCTGTGAAGGCATGAAGGAGGCGGGTGCAAAGCGCGCGTTGATTTTGCCTGTAGGTGGTGCGTTTCACAGTCCGTTGATGGAACCGGCTCGTGAGAAATTGGCCATGGCCATTGAGACTACTGAGATTGTTGCACCCAGATGTGCGATTTACCAAAATGTGACAGCGTCTGCTGTGATGGATCAGGAAGAGATCAAGCGCAATTTGGTGGCGCAATTGACCGCTCCGGTTCGTTGGACACAGAGTGTTAAGTCCATGGTTGCTGACGGAGCGATAAAATTCACGGAAGTTGGACCTGGTAAAGTGTTGCAGGGTCTTGTGAAGAAAATCGCACCGGAAGTTGAGGCTGAAAGTATTGCCTAACGCACGAGTTGAATGACCCCATTGTACAGTTTTGGACTGGGAATGTAGGGGCTCTTGATGATATCGAGTTGATAGAAATAGGTACCTGCGGGCAGGATGGGTCCATCGTTGTTTACGCGACCGTTCCAACACTCGTCCAAATTTTTGGTGAAGAATATTCTCTCACCGTAGCGATTGAATATTCGAAGTTCCGCTTCTTCGCAGGAGGTAGATATACCGTATACGCGAAAGCAATCGTTTTTACCATCGTTGTTTCCGGGGGTAAAGACATTGGCGATTTTCACTTCATGCGTACTGTCGCTGTTGATTTGTAAAGGCAGGGAAAGTGAGTCGGTACAACCTGAGATCGCGTTTTTTATGATCACTTTCGTGGTGTATTGTCCTGCAGTATATTGATAATTTCGCTTTACTACACCGTTACCAGTGGTTCTTTGTATGGGTGTTCCGTCGCCGAAATCCCATATGATACTATCGCCATTGGTGATATCCAAAATGAGGTTAACGCCTGGTTTACAGGGTATGAATTCGGCAGAAATTGCGGCCTTGGGCGATAGCGTGATGCGGACTTTTTTGGTGTAGGATGCGGTGGCATTGCAACTGTTGGAATCCGTTACGGTGAGTTTTACGGTATAGGTTCCTGTATCACGGTAAAGGTGGTTGGGGTTGAAACGCTGCGAGGTGTCGCCATCACCAAATTCCCAAACATAGGCGGCATTGTATTTTCTCAGGGGCTGAAAGTCGATGGTTTTGTTCAAGCAAATGGTTTCTGGCTTGGCAGCAAATTGGGCATCAATGGAATAACCCAATCGGAAATCGAGCTTGAAACTGGCATTGGAACACCGCACGCTGACATTGTTTTTGAATGCAACGTTTGTGGGTGAGGTTGGGAAATCGTTCAAACCAGGAGGACTGTTGGGACAGCTGGCGCACACGCTTTGATAAATGATGCCACGGTTGTCGAAACGGGAAGTACCGCCATCGACATGGTCATCGGATAGGTTTCCGCCGAAGTAGGAGGCATATTTGAGGGTTTTGGCATCTTTCCCCAATACGATGAGATAGAAATCATTGTTGTCGGTGGTTTTTTGGTGGGCATCGGCTGTTACGGGTAATCCCCCGGTGGTTCCTGCATTTCCCACGCCGATGTTGGATCCCCAGCCGCTGAAGTAAATGTTATAGCAGTTGTCGACCATGAATGCGGAAGGACTCAACTCTGGCTGTCCGTTTGTACGATTTCCAAAGGTGGTCACAAACTCCAGTGATTTTAGGTCGTTGCTGAATCGTCCAATGAATTGTGAAGTATTGTTTTTTCCGTATGTCCCGGCGGTTCTACTGATACTGCCTTCGGTTTGGCCAGTGAAATAGACCTTGTTGTTGATGTCTAGGTCGATGAAATAGATTTGGTCGTAATCGACGCTACCCCAATATGTGCCGATATCGTATTTACCTGTGTTTTTGTTAAAACGAGTAATGAATCCATCGATGCTTCCCAACGACGAATTGCTGTATCCTGCGCCTGCCATGGGGAAGTTGCTGGACAGTGTACCGCCACCAATGTACAAATGCGCGGAGTCATCTACTTTGATGGAATAGGCAGCGTCGTCATTGGTTCCACCCATGAGCGTGGCCCATTTGAGCTTGGTGAGGTTATTGTTTAGGCATAAAATGGCGGCATCGGTTTGGCCTTTGGGTTTGGATTGAAGGGCTCCCGGAGTGGTTGGGAAATTGGTTGAACGAGTACAAGTAGCGACGAAAATATTGCCATCCTCATCGGTGGTAATATCGCCACGATAATTGTCGGCATAGTTGTAAACCAGGGCGGTGAAAGGGGCTTCAGTTTGAAATCCATCTGCATCGCTGCCGCCGATGAATGTGCCGCCGAGCAGCGTGGAACCATCGCTACTGAGCTTGTTCACAAAGATGTCGTAGTCGCCCATGTGTACATTGAAAACGCTGGAGTCTTTGTGCACGGGAAAATCAAAAGACAGGGTAGTTCCAAAGATGAGTAGGTTGTTAAAGGGATCGACACAGAGAGAGTGTGGGTATTCGTCGTCGTCCCCGCCCATGTAGGTTGCAAATAAAAGTTTGCTTCCATCTGGTGAGTATTTACTGATGGAAATATCGCAGGGTAATTGCACTGGAGGAGCACCCATACCACCTCCTCCATAGGTGGTTTGAAATGCACCTGGGGTCACTGGGTATTTGCGTGAGAATGCATCTACGATTCCGCCGGCATACAAACAGCCACTGCTGTCATAAGTGGCGGTAAACCCAAAATTATCACCTTGAGACCCGCTGTACGTGCTAAAAACAAGGATTGGATCGATGGTGAGCGTTGATTGTTTGTCGTAATTACCAATTCGCAATTTCACGGTATTCCCGGTGACGACGTATTTACAGTCTATGGATTTTGGCTTGTTTTTCAGGGCGAATTTTTGAAAAGCCCGGGGCGGATGCACTTGGAAGGTCCCTACGGAAGTCTTGAAACTGAGGGTGTTTTTTAAAAGGGAAAGGCTGGTCTGATTATCGACCTGCAATCCTATTTGATTTGGATTTGCACCGGGGTGAATGATCCAGTCGAATTCGAGGGTTTGTTCTCGGAAGTAGATGTCGATATCGATACCCGGATAGAGATTTTTCAGGGTGATTTTTCTTGCTGGACTCACTGATTTCCATCGCTCAGAATGGTGGCCGAGAAAGAAATTTTCTTTCCAAGGCGCAAAGTCGTGGTACTGAACAGCGCTGGGAGTTTGGGCATTGAGAAATGCCAAATCAGTGACATGGTAAGACAAGGTAAATTGGGTGTCTTTGCCTTTAAAGTGGTGAATTTGGTGTTTGCGTTGGATGTTTTGTTGGTCCTCGGTGAGGATACGAATGCCAGAATTTGTGATAAAGACTGCACCGCCTGGTACAACTGCTTGCGCGATGCTGGGATTTTCTTCTGGCCACTGTCCCACATTCGGGGTGAAATACAATTGTGAAGCAGGGGGTAGTTGGGTGGCAACGGAGGCGGTAACGAGGCTTTGTTGAGCGAATAGCTGTTTGTTTGTGCAACAACACAAAACAGCCAAACATGCCAACAGATTTAAGAATCGCCGATTTACCACAATAACAAAGTTATTGAAAACAAAACAGCTTTCTTCGTTGCCCGTGGTTGGTTAAATTCCCTAGTCTCGATTAACGAATGACTTGTAGGGTTAGGTCGAGGGCTTGGCCAACAATTTCACAAACGGCTTCTGCACCTTGGTTTTGATTGAATTGCGCAGTAAGCGTTGGGTTGTTGCTGTTTCTGAGGCCTTTGGGCGCGTTGCCAACGACATCAATGCGAACATTGTACCTTTCCTCCAATGCGGCAATGACTTCGGCGAGGGGAGCGTTTTTGAATGATAGAGAACCTTTACTCCAGGAAACCGCATTCAGGTCAATGTTTGACTCAACGGTAAAGAAGTTGTCTTGTTTGGTTTTGGGTGAAGGATTTTCTGTAACGCGCATGCCCTTGGTAAGGATGGCAGACTCAAGCAGGCTGTTTGAATTCATTGCCAATTTTTCTACGCGCACTTTGCCGTGATTCACGGTGACCTGCAAGGGCT
>SXYY01000015.1 GCA_005788145.1 Bacteroidota bacterium | reverse complement strand
GCGTGTGCACACCTTTGCGCCCGCCGAAGGCGGGCTCTACCGCGTCAACCGATGGAACCATGTATCCATAAGAGGTCAACAACGGAACCACTTTATCCAACCAGCGCTGCTGCAATTCGGCTTCGCCGCCAAAAATACCCGTTTCAATCAATTCCGCTTCGTAGGCTCCCGGTTCAAACATCCCTAAAGCCAAACCAAACGTATCGTTGATGGCCTGCTGCATGCGGCCAAAGCTCTCCTCACCACCCGCTGCCAATTTCTGCATGAAAATGTCGGCGTGCATCGTGTGGTACTTGATTTCGCCCTTGAACTTCTTGGCAACCATCGCCAAAGGTTCAAATACGGTCTCGCTCAACATCTCAAAGCGAATCGCTTCGGCATGATCAAAGAAGAAGTGACGAACCATTGAAAAGTCATAGCCACCAATCGGTAATTCTACCAACTGCGAGCAATGAAACTGGGGTGCGTTGCGCGTAAATGCCACCGTATCTGGGTCGCTTTCGCCCAATTCGTGTAACAATTCAAACAATGCCAACGACTGACCAATTTTGTCTTGTGCCATGCTGCTGAAAGCGATATCCTCTTCCAACATCGGACCCAAACCGGTCCATTCGCTGTTGCGGTGACCAATGATCAATAAATCATCGGCCATTTTATATAAAAGCTCTTTTAAGCCTTCTACGTGTCTTTCTGTGAATTCCATAATCTGTGTTTACGCGTTGTTGTTTCTGGCTTTGAATGCATTAATGCGATCCATCACCTTGTAGCTGTTGGGGTCGCGGTATAGCTTGTCTTCCGTGGTTTCGAAAATGTCAGCGTCTTGGTATTCGGTAACAAAAACATCCGCCGTTTTTACCACCCACAAATTCACGGCTGCGCCGCGTCTGCAGTATTGCTCTTTGGCAAACAACATCGCCATTTCAGCGTTGGGTGCATGCACGTTACCCACGTGTTGGTGGTGTGTGCCGCGCTTAACCTGCTGAAACACTTCATACGTTTGGAAGTGCTCGTTGCCCGACAGTTCGCCAACTTTTGATTCATCGTCCAATGCCGCACGATCAATTCTGGGGTCCAATGACTTGATAATCATAGTTTCTTATTTTGATTGTGCTCAGGTTAGGCCAACGGCGTTACGTATTCCTCAGATTTGTTCATCAAGGCTTTACGTACCCAACGACCGTTTTCCTCAGCCATTCTGCGAACCGCCAAACGTTCTTTGTTGCAAGGTCCGTTTCCGTTGATGACCTGTTTGAATGTATCCCAGTCGGGTTCTGTGTATTCCCATTGACCGGTTTCCTCGTTTTTGCGCAAGTTGGGGTCGGGGAGGGTTAAGCCCAAATCCCAAATCTTGGGGACGTACATGTTCAAGAAGGTCTGACGCATAGAATCGTTGGATCCCATTTTTACTTTCCAGCGCATCAAGATTTCAGAGTGTTGTGAAGCTTTGTCTGGCGGACCAAAGAAGTGCATGATGGGTTCCCACCAGCGGTTCAAGGCTTCTTGCACCATCGCACGTTGCACCGGTGTTCCTGTTGCCAAGAAAACCACGTTATCATGTCCGTATTTCAAATGGAACGATTCCTCAGCACAGATGCGGTCCAAAGCCCTGCAATACGGACCGTAAGATCCTTTGCTGTTGGCCAACTGATTCACGATAGCCCCTGCATCGATCAACCAAGCAATCACAGCGCTATCGGCCCAAGTGGGAGCGGGGTAGTTGAATACGTTTGAATATTTGCTCTTGCCGTTGATCAGGTCGTTGGTCATGTCTTCCCGACTTTTACCCAAGGTTTCAGCGGCGCTATACAGCAATTGTGCGTGGCCCACTTCGTCTTGAACTTTTGCCATCAATGCCAATTTACGACGGAAACCAGGTGCGCGGGTAATCCACGTGCCTTCTGGCAACGAGCCGATGATTTCTGAGTGAGCGTGTTGCTCAATCATTCTCACCAACTGCTTGCGATACTCTTTGGGCATCCAATCTTTCGGTTCGATTTTGTCACCCGCAGCGATGCGTGCTTCGAACTCTGCCAATTTGATGGGATCTTCGTCGGCCAAAATGCTGTTCACTTTGTTGCCGTCATTTTCGATGTAAGCGTTTCCGTACATATGAATGTGTTTAGTTTTTTTGTAGTCCTGAGAGAATGAAATGGGTCAATTTTTCTGCAATTTCTTTGGGTTGCATTTCCCCTTGTGGGCGATACCATTCACCGACCCAGTTGAGCGAGGCGAGGATGGTGAGGGTGGCAAATTTGGGGTCAACGTCTTTGAATTCCCCTTCTTCAAATCCGAGTATTACGATGTCGCGAAATTCTTTTTCGTACAAATCACGACGTTGAATAAACTGTGCGCGTTTGTCGTCTGATAAATGTCGCCATTCGTGTACAAATAGGTGCGATGCATTGAGGTCCTGGGTGAGTGCTTGAATGTGGTTGTGGATGGCCATGGCCAATTTCTCAGCGGCGTTGAAGTAGATGTCGTTCACTTCTTTGATGCCGATTTCCAAGGTTTCTGCCAAGCCGAAGCAGGTATCGATCAGAATTTCTTCTTTGCTTTTGATGTGGTTGTACAAGCTCGCAGCCTCCATGTTTACCGAGCTGGCAATGTCGCGCATGGAGGTATTCAGATACCCTTTTTTGCGCATCAGTCCCAAAGCGGTTCCCATGATTTCTTGTCGGCGTGTCATTGTAACAAATACAAAACTAACTAACACTTGTTAGTTTTCCAAATGTTTTGCAAAATTGTCTGAATGGCCGATAGGGATTTTAGTTGAATTTGGATTTAGCTCAAAACATAGGGATTTGCATTTACATTAACATTGAAGGTTTTTATGTTAGTATCAAATGATACTATCTGGTTTAAAACGTCAACTCGTATTTCAAACAAACCTCAGCGCCTTCGCTACATCCTCCGGCGTGTCGATGGCAGGGGAGGCCCAGGTGGTTTCTTTTACACCGATGCCCATCCCGTTCTCCAACCACCGCAATTGCTCCAACATCTCCGTTTTTTCCAATGCGCTGGGCGATAGCCTTGACACCTTGATCAATGCATCCCGGCGAAACGCATACATCCCGATGTGACGATAATACGAAATCCCCGAGCCCTGAAATTGTCCGTTTCGATCAAATGGAATCGCCGACCGCGAAAAATACAAAGCCTGATCGTTCAAATCACACACCACCTTCACCACATTCGGATTCAGTATCTCCTCTTTTTCCTGAATCGCAATCTTCAACGTGGCGATTTCTGTTCTGGGGTTCTCAAATGCCGATACCAACAACGCCACCTGTTCCGGCTTGATGAATGGCTCATCGCCCTGTAAATTCACAACTACATCGCAGTCCCAGCCCAATTTTGTCAATGCTTCCGCACATCGATCCGTGCCGCTGGGATGTAAATCGCTCGTCATCACCACCTCACATTTGGATTGAATGTGCTCGGCAATTCTCACATCGTCTGTGGCCACAGCAACACCCGCATCGGGATTGGCCAACATCGCCGCCTCAACCACGCGCTCAATCATCGTTTTTCCGCCCAAATCTTGCAGGGGTTTGCCGGGAAATCGGGTACTCGCATACCGCGCCGGAATGATGATGCCGAAAGTTGTGCCGCTCATGGCCGCAAGTTATTTCTTTTCTGCGGGTTGCTCAAGCAATGCTTTGATTTTGTTGAAGACCGCTGTGTTTTGATACGCTCCACCAAAGGCCTCAGCGCCCGGACCATAAGCAAAAACGGGCACCGGAATTCCCGTGTGTTCGTGGGTTGAAAAATTTAACACAGGTCGATGTGCCTTTTTATCCCATCCCACCAAACTCAAGCCCCCGGTTTCGTGGTCGGCCGTGATCACAATCAATGTTTCCTTGTTGTCCTTCGCCATCGCCAACACGCGCTGAATCGTTACATCCAAATCTGCCAGTTCTGCCATCAAATAAGCGCTGTCGTTTTCATGTCCCGCCCAATCCACTTGCGATCCCTCAATCATGGTGAAACTGCCCAAGGGATTTTCAAACATCGTTTTCAGTATGCTTTCGCTGGCATCGGCCAAAAACGGACCTTGTGCATTGCGTCCCTCATGGGCCTTAGGGGGATAAGCGCTGTCGTTATAAAAAACAACCCTACGGTCCACGTCCTGCAACTGCTGCATAGCGCCATATCCCGTGCCAACGCGGTATCCATGTTGCGTCAACAGCGCGGTATCGAAGTACATTTTACCGCCACCAATGGCCACGTCGATACAACCATGTTGTGTTTTCATCAGATCGATACCGCCCGTTCCCTCTGCGTATTGCAACACCCCGAACGGATTGTTTTTCATGCCGTTCACAAAATCGTCTCCGATTTCCTTCATCATTTTTCGCGATGGTTGATGGGCGAAAAAGGCCCCCGGTGTAGCGTGGGTCAACTCACAAGTGACCGCAATACCCGTAGATTTTCCCCGCAAATGGGCGATTTCCGACAGCGACAGTGGCTTAGAACTATCCGCGGCCATGCCCACCATGTAATTGTTTGCTTTTTGTCCGGTCGATAGGGCCGTCCCACCGGCACCACTGTCGGTGATGAATTTGTTGGCACTCGATGTGAAACTCATCCCAAATACCGGGAAATCCCGGAAAACGGCGGCCGCACTATCCATGCTGTTTTTGCCTTTGGTTTTGGCTGCATTGTAGGCACTCCACTGCGCAAGGCCGGTACCATCACCGATAATCAAAACGATGTGTTTTGGGGCTTTGGGTTTTTTGGGCTTGGCTGCAACCACAGCGGGTAGCATGGAATATCCAACAATGGCGATGATCAATGACAAATGTTTCACAGGGCAAATTTACATCGCATTTCGGGGTCGTTTGCCAATTAACAGAACCTTAATCACACAAAACATAGGAATTAGGACGTATTTTTGCATTTATCTAGAAATATGAACGGAACATTTCACATCCCCCAAGCCATCAACGAACCCATTTATGAGTATGCATCAGGAAGCAACGAACGCAAATCTTTGCAGACTGCTCTGAAAGACGCGCGCAGTAAAGTAGAAGATATTCCCATGTATATCGGTTCAGAGGAAGTGCGTACTGGCGACGTTTACGATTTGTTTCCGCCCCACGACCGCCACCACAAAATCGGACAGTACCACAGAGGTAACGGCAGCCACGTGCAACAAGCCATCGATGCCGCCCTCGCCGCAAAGCCCATGTGGGAATCCATGCCCTGGGAACAGCGCGCAGCGATATTCTTGAAAGCTGCCGAATTGATGGCCACCAAATACCGCTATGTACTAAACGCTTCAACCATGTTGGCCCAAAGCAAGAATGCATTCCAGTCTGAGATTGATTCGATTTGTGAAATGGTCGACTTCTTGCGTTTCAACGTACAATACATGGCTGAAATCTATAACGAGCAGCCCCCAGCCAACGCCAAAGGCATTTGGAACCGTCTGGAATACCGTCCGCTCGAAGGTTTTGTCTTCGCCCTTACGCCTTTCAACTTTACAGCCATCGCAGGAAACTTGCCTACAGCACCTGCCATGATGGGCAACGTGATTGTTTGGAAACCCGCCGTTTCACAAATATATAGCGCACATGTATTGATGTGCATTCTCAAAGAAGCGGGTCTGCCCGATGGAGTAGTAAATATGGTTTTTTCTAGTGGACCAGAAATGGGGAAAGTGATTTTCAATCACCCCGAATTTTCAGGGATTCACTTTACCGGTAGTACAGATGTATTCCGTCAAATTTGGCAAACCATTGGTACCAATATTGCCAAGTATCGCAGCTATCCACGTATCGTAGGTGAAACGGGCGGAAAAGACTTTATTTTGGTTCATAGCAGCGCGCAGGTGGATGTGATTGTTACCGCCATCATCCGGGGAGCCTTTGAATTCCAAGGACAAAAATGCTCTGCCGCGAGCCGTGTGTACATTCCTCAGAGTTTGTGGCCTGCCGTAAAAACCAAATTGCTGTCAGAAATGGCAACCATCAAAGTGGGTCCCACCGAAGATTTTACCAACTTCGTAAACGCCGTAATCGACGAGCGTGCCTTCAATAAAATCAAGGGCTACATCGACCAAGCCAAAGCGGATGGGGTAGAAGTGTTGTGGGGTGGAAACTGTGATATGAGTCAGGGTTATTTCATCGATCCCACCATTTTGATGGCCCCCTCGGCGCATTATCGCACCATGTGTGAGGAGATTTTTGGTCCAGTAGTAACGATTTGGGTCTATGCCGATGCCGAATGGAACGATATGTTTGACGTGGTTGACAAGACCAGTGAATACGCGTTAACAGGGGCCGTTTTGGCGCAAGACCGTCAGGCCATCACCGATGCCACTTGGGCATTGAGAAACAGTGCCGGCAACTTCTATATCAACGATAAGCCAACAGGCGCGGTGGTAGGTCAGCAACCTTTTGGTGGTGGAAGAGGCAGTGGAACGAACGACAAAGCGGGTGCGAAGGTGAATTTACTTCGTTGGGTGAGTCAGCGTACCATCAAGGAGACGTTTGTGCCACCAACCGACTATCGCTATCCTTTCTTACAGGCGGATTGATTTCCGTCTGCCCGTTGAGCATCGCTTGCCGATTCCCTGCTTGCAGGGTTATAGTCCATTCGTGAGTTGGTCGTACAGGACTTTGGCTACTACATTTTTCAGGACTTTTCCTTGGAAATTTCCGACCCATCGGATGCCGCGCGTGGCTGAGCTGGTGAAAATCTCTTCGGCGGATGTGAGGTCGATTTCCGACATGGGTCTCTCTTGAACTGAATATCCGTAGGCATCAGCAAGTTGGATCACCACTTTCCGCATCACTCCATCGATACAGTATTCGGAGACGGGAGGTGTGATAATGAATTCGCCTTTCACGACGAACAAGTTGGAAGCCACAGTTTCGCAGGGCCTGCCATAATCGTTGAAAATAACCACATCATCAAGTCCATGTTCTTTTGCATAAATGCCCGCCAGGGTGTAAGTAAGGGCTGAGCAGGTTTTGAGTGTGGAGGTGAAATTGTTGTTTTTTGATAATTCCTTGTAGGTGCCCAATGTGAGTCCTTGCTCATTCCAAGGATAAGGAGAGGGGTTCTGTGTTTCATTAATTTCAGTGACCACAGTGGCTTCCATTTGGTTGGGGGTATACAATCCAGTTGATTCACGGAAAAAAGTGAGTCTGATGCGTGCCGATTTCCATCCCGCCTCACTGCAGGCTTTCAATACCGATGTCTCCCAAGAGATTTCATCCCACCAGCTTGGAAGGTTGATTTTTAACAAAAGGGCTGATTTCTTGATTCGATCAACATGCAAGGGCAATTGTAAAATTCGACCTTGCCACATCGCACAACTCTCAAAAAAACCATCGCCATAGCGGTAACCGCGACTGTTGGGCGTGAAATGGGGGGCGTCTTCGGCGACGATATTGTTGTTAATCAGATAAATAGGCATCAGTAGTAATGGTTAATTGAGTGAGAAATCAATCCGTTCAGAGGATTATTTACTCCGCGAATAGCGAAAATAGGTATTCCCCTCCTGTATCACCAATGAATCCCCGGAAAAATGTTGAATCCGGAATTTTCGGATGGGGGCAGTGGTTGTGGAACCCTCATCGTAATACAAGGCCAACTGGTAGCCAGTAAAGCAGTAGGGCAAATCACAATCTTCAACACGGGCACGTCCCCATGCTTTTTTGTTGATCGCGCCGATGGTGTAAGTAAATGGACCGTTTTCGGCAATGCGCATTGTATCCGTGGCTGTGAGTGTCAAAGGAACCTCTTTACCATTCACGATTTTGCTGGCGGTATAGATGCCACCCGGTCTGTTGCCCAAACCGCGATGAAACGTATCGATGCTCCGATAAATCCATGTCCCAGCCACCTGCTTGCGCGTAATTGTGGGTAGGGTATCTGTCGATGCAGTGGGATTTTTTGATGGACGGTGGTTGATCTTACATCCGTCGCGATTTTTATCTGGAGAACCCAATGATCCGGGATTCGACCCCGCGATTAAAAATGTGAGTACACCCAATGCAATCACCCATGTCCAAACCGATTTTTGCTGCGGGAATGCCATGGTTTAATGTTATCCGTTTCTGCGCTTGATTTCGTCGCGAATTTTTGCCGCCTTGCCATAGTCTTCATCGTTGATGGCGTCTTCCAACATCTGTTCTAACTCTTCCGTTGAGAGTTTTGCATAGCCCGATGTAAAATGGGTATTGGCCTGAGGCTCGATTAGGTCATCGACCAATTGTCCCGGCATTTCGTCATCTTCAAATTCCTCGCTCCGCTCGTCGTTGTAGGCAGCTTCTTCAAGGATTTTTTCAATGCAATATATCGGACAGCGAAACTTAATGCCCATGGCAATGGCATCGCTCGTGCGTGCATCCAAAACCACCAATTTGGAGGTGGCATCATTCACACACAAGCAAGTGATCCCGGCATAGTAAATCCCTTCATCCAATTGTTGTATATTGATTTCTGTGACGGTGATATCGAATTCCCTCAAGGCATTGCTGAACAAATCATGGGTCATGGGACGGGTTGGCTTCATGCCTTCCAATTCCATGGCGATGGCTTGTGCTTCGAATCCGCCAATGATAATTGGGAGGATGCGATTGCCATTGAGCTCTTTCAGATACAAGGTATATGCTCCGTGAGAATGCGCAGGAACGATGTTCCGAATAACCATTTCTACGCGATTGCTCATTGAATAAACCTTGGTTTCTGTTTGATTAATTTTTGGCCGCCGCGATCAATTGTGGCATGATCTCGAAAGCGTCACCCACGATACCATAGTCCGCCGCTTTGAAGAAAGGCGCTTCTGGGTCTTTGTTGATGGCTACGATTACTTTACTTGAACTTACACCGGCCAAGTGCTGGATGGCACCAGAAATACCCACTGCGATGTATAAATTGGGTTTGATGGTAATTCCCGTTTGTCCAACGTGCTCACTGTGTGGACGCCAATCCATATCGCTAACGGGTTTTGAGCAGGCGGTGGCAGCGCCCAAGGCGGTGGCCAAATCCTCGATCAAATGCCAGTTTTCAGGTCCTTTCAAACCACGACCTCCACTGATAACAACTTCTGCTTCAGTCAAGGGAATTTTGCCCGTTACTTTATTGACTGCATGGATGTGGATGCTGCTTGAACCAATAGAAATACTGCTGCTTTCAATGGTAGCAGTCTCGCCGAAGGCTTTGGTCTCAAAGGAGTTTGGTGTGATAGCCAACACTTTGCTGTTGCGGCTTAAGTTTACGTAGGCAAAGGCTTTTCCGGAGAAAACACCGCGCTTTACCGTAAAGCCATTGTTGGTATCGGGCAAACTCACAACGTTGGTGGCCAAAGATGCACCCATTAATTGAGCCACCCGCGGAGCCAATGATTTTCCGGTGTATGTATTGCTAATGATGACAATGGTAGCGCTCACTTCGTTCGCGATGGCATTCACCGCCGCCGCATACGCGTCGGCTGTAAAGGCTTCGCCCACAGAAATAGACTTTACCGTATGAGCACCATAATTGCCCAACTCACCCGGATCTGCGCCCTGGCCAATCGCCAAAGCGACTACCTTGCTGCCAATCAGGTCTGCGACCTGACGGCCGTATGAAACAGCTTCGTAAGCCGCCTTCTTGAATTTTCCGTCGCTGATTTCAGCAAAAACTAATACTGACATGTTAAATGACTTTGGCTTCGTTTCTTAAAATATCGATGAGTTTTCCAGCCTCGCTGGGATCAATCAATTTCACGCCAGACTTTGCGGCTGGCAATTCAAATGTGGCATACTGGCTGTACCCAGCAGCAGTTTGTGATGGCAACACCTGCAAAGGTTTGGTGCGGGCTGCCATGATTCCACGCATGTTGGGAATTCTGGGCTCACACAATTCCTTTTGTGCACTTGCCACGCATGCGCCAGCAACGGTTACCGTTTCACGACCACCATCAATGTCGCGGTCAAAAGAGAACTTCCCATCCGCGTAATCAATGCGCGTGACAACATTGACTGATGGCAATCCCAAGATGGCTCCCAACAGTCCACAAACAGCACCGCCGTTGTAATCGATGCTCTCGCGACCTGTCAAAATCAAATCATAACCTCCGGCTATTTTGGAAATCTCCTCGGCAACATGCTGTGCATCCATGGCTTCCGCATCGATGCGAATCGCCTCGTTTGCTCCCATGCTCAATGCCTTGCGAATCACTGGTTCTGCATCGGCCTTGCCCACGTGAACAATGGTCAAAGTGCCACCGTTGGCCTCCGCAATCTCCAAACCGCGGGTAACCGCCAATTCGTCGTACGGATTCAAAATGTACTGAACTCCCGCAGTATTGAAATGGGTGTTGTTGTCGGTAAACGTGATTTTTGTAGTGGTATCCGGAACCACACTGATGCAAGCAAGGATTTTCATTCCGGTCTATTAATATTTTACAAAAATAGCAAATTTTCCCCGGCTTTGTTTGATTCCCACTCGCCAAGTTGGTAGTTTCGTTTTTTCAATTCATGAATTATCATTTTATCGCCATCGGCGGGGCCGTAATGCACAATTTGGCCCTCGAACTTCAACACAACCAGCATGTCATCACCGGAAGCGACGATGAAATTTTTGAACCCGCAAAATCGCGACTGGCCAATGCCGGTATTTTACCGTCTGCCCATGGCTGGTTTCCAGAAAAAATCACAGAGTCCCTTGACGGTGTAATCGTTGGGATGCATGCCAAACAAGACAATCCAGAGTTGCAGAAAGCCCTTGAATTGGGTATTCCTACCTACAGTTTTCCGGAGTTTATTTACCACCATAGTCGAAGCAAAACCCGTTTGGTGATGGCCGGTAGCCACGGAAAAACCACCTGTACAGGCATGCTGATGCACATCCTCAAATCCTACCGCGATTTCGATTACTTGGTGGGTTCACAACTGCCCGGGTTTGAGCGGATGGTGAAATTGTCCGATGCGCCCCTCATCGTGATTGAAGGGGACGAATACCTCACATCGCCCTTGGATCTTAGACCAAAATTTGTCCATTACAAGGCCCATGCAGCCATGATTACCGGCATCGCTTGGGACCACGTGAACGTATTTCCCACCGAGGAAATTTATCACAATCAATTCTCTTTGCTGATCGATACGTTGCAGCCGGGTGGACATCTGTACTATTTCAATGGCGATGCAGCCCTGAAAAACATCGCAGAAAAAAGTGGATTTCCTCAACAAGAAAGTTACGACGCACCGCAATACCAAAACGTAAAAGGCGGTACCGAAGTTATAGTGAACAACCGCGTGTATACGTTGCCCTTTTATGGCCGACACAATCTGCAAAATGCGGCCGGTGTGGTAAAAATGGCATCAACCATTGGGATTACCGAAGAAGAAGCATGGTCGGCTTTGGAAACCTTTCCCGGCACCGCCAAGCGCTTAGAGCCCATCCTTGAAACGGAAAATTTGACAGTAATTCGGGATTTCGCCCACGCACCATCCAAAGTGGAAGCATCTGTGTTTGCCGTGCGCGAGCAATTTCCCAACCACAAATTCATCGCGGTGTTTGAAGTACATACCTACAGTAGCCTCAACCCCGATTTCATGCAGCGGTACCAAGGAACATTGAATCCCGCCGATGCCGTTTGTGTGCTCTATGATCCCCATGTTTTTGAACTCAAACGCATGGAGGTGCCATCGAAAGAAACCATCGAAAAGCGGTTTGGGAAAGGGGAGGCCCTGAGTGATTTATCATCGCTGAAAAACTGGATAAGCAGTGCCATGGAAACCCATCAGCCCATGGTGGTTTTGCTGATGAGTAGTGGAAATTTGTGCGGACTCTCTGTGGATTATTTCACCGATTCCAAACGCTCATAGACGGCTTGGAGCAATTCTCCCCGAAATCCTTGTTGTGATATTTTCTTGTTCCATTCGCTGGGGTAGGTGCGATTCGATAAGAACACGAACGTAATACCGTTGGCGGGATCAGCCCATGCCCATGTACCGGTATAGCCACTGTGTCCGAATAGCGTGGTGGGCGCGCCCTCAAACACATTGGCCTTGTTGCCCTCCTTGCCGTTGGGCTTGTCGAATCCCAGTCCGCGATGTCCTTTTTTTGTGGGTCCTACGTGAATTTTGGAAAACAAATCAACCGTGGTGGGTTTTAAAATAAAACTACCCGTTTTGCTTGAATAACCGCGCTCCTGGAACAAATACATGAGCTTGGCCATGTCCATGGCTGTTGAGAATAGCCCCGCATTGCCCGCAATGCCACCCAACATCATGGCGCTGGGGTCGTGCACAATCCCCCGAACCTCACCCCGAGGCCACAGAGAATCAATTACCGTTGGCGCGATTCTGTGGGGTGAAATACCGTGCTCCAGGGGCTTGAAACAGGTGTTGGTCATTCCAATGGACCGATAAAAATCACCGTTGATCAACGATTGCCAAAGGGCAGGGTTTCGTTGCTCTACCCACTTTGCCAACAAAATCATGTTGATGTCGCTGTAAACGTAGGATTTATCGGTTGACGGTTGGGTAGACAAGATCCACTTCCAAGCCGAATCAGACCATCTCTTTTCCAAACACTGTCCCATCGAAATTTCGAATTGGGTTTGGGAATTGTCGTTCTCTCCAACCACGAGCGAGGGGGTGGTTGTTTTTGCCTCATGCAATTGACATCCCACAGACTTAGCGCCCATTTTCATGGCCCTTTGCTGCATGGGTAGGAAAGGGGGTAAACCACTTTGGTGGGTCAATAACTCGCGGAAAGTGATTGAGGCAAGTGATTTGTTTTGCGACGACAGTTCTGGCCATGTTTTACCGATGGGTGCATCAAGGCTTAACCCTTTGGTATTCTCATATTGCTTCATGAAAGCCAAGGTGGTGGCGGCGATTTTGGTGATAGAAGCAACGTCATACACATGGTCCTGGGTGGTTGGTATCTCATTTCCCTGTAAATCCTTCACAGTTCCTACATGGATGTTGGCCGCAATCCGACCGTCTTTCAAAACCACCAGTTGCGCAGAGGGAAACAGTTCCCTTGCCAATCCATCACGCATCATTGAATCCAAAACGGCATGTAATTCGGGATCGTAACCATGAATGTGGCCATGGGCATAGTCGATGTCATCAACATGGGCGTGTTGACCGCTGCTCCAATTTTCTTGCAAATGCGTCAATCCAATGTTGTTTGTGCCGTAATGATGTGATCTGCCAAAGACCATCCGCAATGCGCTATTGACGGTGTATACGTTGTATTCGTGCGCAATGAAAATGTTGCAGTTGTTGTGCAAACTCAACAAGGGTTGTACCGCGTATTGATGTCCAAAATGGATGTAGAAATCGCTGAAGCCAAGGTAGGCGTGCTCAAGGTTTTTCTGGGGGTTATTGGCATGTTGAATGGGGCCTTTTGCAAGAACCCGTGTCCACGGTTGGGGGATCGCGCGCGACTTCAATTTCCACGTAGGCCAATCGAGTCCAACAAACAATCGCGTGTTGTTGGCGAGTTTCGATAGTGTGGTATCAATGCGCATACTGTCTGCGTTC
>SXYY01000066.1 GCA_005788145.1 Bacteroidota bacterium | reverse complement strand
CGGAACCAGGGGCGGACAGAATCTGAAACCATTCGACAGCGCGATGTCGGGCTTCAACTTCCACATCAACGCATCGGTAATGAGGTTGTCCATGGGCGTTTCCATCACATAATAACGCACCAAAGTGGTCTTTGTACTGCCAATAACCGTCTCCAATTCCTTGCGATAAGGCGATTTGGCCGCTTCCACCAAGGCGAGCATTTCCGCATCGGGTTTATACACCTCCGGATCTACATCCATGAGGTTGTAGTGGTGTTCCTTTACAATGCCATTTTCAACAACGATATCGAGTTTGGCCACGAACGACCCAAATGCACCGGGCTCGGTTACTTTGGCGTATTTCCCTTCAATGGGTTTACGAACACGCTCATGGGTGTCTGCACCGAGGATATAGTCCACGCCATCCACATAGGGTTTGTTGGCCAAATCCACTTGTTGTGCCAGGCCCATGTGGGTCACCATAAACACCATGGCGCACTGTTCATAATCCCTCAAAATTCTCACATATTTGGCCGCATTCACAGACGGATCCGTAAATTGGATGCCACTGCTGTAGGCCGGACTCTGTCGCTTCGGCGTCAGCGGGTCATTGTAGCCAATAAACCCAATTTTGATCCCCGCCAAGCGGGTTGTCCAATAGGGCGGAAAAATCATATCCCCATTGGTTTCATCTTGGGTATCGTGAAACATGTTGGCACAGATTTTTGCACCGGTGTAAGCACCGAGGTCGCGCATCATTGTTTCTTTGCCATAGACCACTTCCCAGTTTCCGGGTAACATAAGATCATAGCCGATGTTATTCATGAGCGGCACGATGGCTTTGCCTTCTGACAGCGCGGCCACGCCACCACCTTGAAAACAATCACCGCCATCAATCACCAGGGTATTCAGGGGATTTTCCGCTTTCAAGGTTTGGATCATTGTTTTCAGTGATGCCATACCCCCTCGTTTTTTGTACACGGGCTTGCCATTTTCCAAAAAGAATTCATCATGGATATCGAGCTGCGCATGGATATCTGAGGTATGGAGCAGCGTGAAATGTTGGGCTTTGCCTGATTTTACGGTTTGCGACTTTTTGATATCGTTGAGGACAGAAGCATCTTGGGTCACCCCTGAGGCCACCTTGGTGCCGAAGGCCAAGCCGAGGCCAAGGGCCGAGGCTTGCTTGAGGAATGATCGTCGATCGCCGGACTTCTCAGCCTGATTACAACCGCAACTGCAATTTTTTACATGATATATTTTATCCATTGGCAAGTCCAGAAGTTAAAGATGACCATTCAATATTAAGTTGATTTAGCAAAGATTCATCCTCAATAGATGGCATCTTTCAAAGTTCTTGAATCTCATTGAGAAATTTAGTGACAAAAGTCACAACCCAAACAATTGCTCCGCGTTTGCCGTGGTTATCTCTGCAACCTCACGCAATGACACCCCTTTCACATCGGCCAACTTTTCTGCCACCAAACGGGTGTATGCCGGCTCATTTCGCTTACCGCGGTGAGGCACTGGGGGTAAGTAAGGGCTGTCAGTTTCTAAAATGATATGCTCCAAATCGATTTGCATCAGCACCTCGGGCAAGCCCGCATTTTTAAACGTCAGTACGCCTCCGATACCCAAAAGAAATCCATCCAATTTTAAAATTTCCTGGGCCAACTCCAAACTCTCGGAAAAACAATGAAACACGCCACGGAGTCCTTTGCCTTTGTAGTTTTTCAACAACTCAATGATTCTGTGCGTGGCATTTCTAGAGTGAATGGCAATGGGCAATCCCTTTTTCAAGGCGAAATCCACCTGCATCAAAAAGGCCTGTTCTTGAATGTCTTGGGTCGTCTTATCCCAGTACAAATCAATCCCGATTTCACCTACCGCGCAGTATGTATGGGTGTCGAAGAACGAGAACAGCTGCGCGATTTCAGCTTCAAAGTCGGGTTTAACATCACATGGGTGCAATCCCATCATGGGATAACAGACTCCGGGATGATTCACGACCAATTCATGCATGCCAGCCACTGTTTGCAGATCTACATTGGGCAGCAAGATGCGATCAACCCCCATGCGCTTGGCATTCGCAATCACTTGTTCTCTGTCTGTATCAAATTGCTCACCGTACAAGTGACAATGCGTATCAATCAATCTCATGTATTTGGTCAATTATCGCGTTGTATCAACGCCACTTTAGGGGTTCTTTGTTCAAAAATGCGTCGATGCCTCTCCTACAATCTTCGCTCGCTCTGGCCACGGCATTTTGTTTGGCCGCATAATCCAAAGCTTGATCTCGGCTCATGGCAGATAAAGCACGCATCATTTCCTTCACTTTCGCCACGGCTTGTGGGGATGTAGAATCGCAGATCTGATTGGCATGATGTATCACAAATTCTGCTACCTTGTCTGCCGGTACAACATGCTGAACCAATTGCATCGATTGGGCTTCCGCGGCGCCAAATACACGCCCGGAAAGGAGGATGTCTGACATCACCGCGCCGCTCACTTTTTCACGCAAATAGACCATCACCAAGGCAGGAATGAATCCAATTTTAACTTCGGTGTAGCCAAACGTTGCTTCAGGGGTAGCCACACAACAATCTGCAAGCGTTGCCAACCCACAACCACCTGCCAGGGCAGGTCCCTCCACTTGTGAAATGATGTACTTTGGCGATCGATAGATTGCGTCAAACAATTGCCTCAATCGCTGCGAATCGGCCTCATTTTCTTCCAATGTATTGGACCTCAACTGCGTCAAATAGCCCAAATCAGCACCCGCACAAAAAGGTTTATCGGCTGAGCGAATCACCACTACGCGCACAGAATCATTGGTATTCAGCGACAACATACCTTGGTACATCTGTTCGACCAATTCCGCACTCAACGCATTGCGTTTTTCAGGTCGATTGAGAATCAAATGAGCCACAGGGCCATCCATCTCGATTCGCAACATTTCACTCATAGTACAAAGGTAATCGGTTTATCCATAACACATGCGCCACCCCGTTTCGCACGGCATACTTTTGTAATTTATGCCAAACGCGAATTTTCTTTCGTGGATTCCGCCAATCGCCAATGAGTTGGAGGCTCGCTCGATTTTTACGCGCTTCAATGATTTCATGTCCCACATGCATGTTAAAATACTCAACCGATGCGCTG
>SXYY01000065.1 GCA_005788145.1 Bacteroidota bacterium | reverse complement strand
GGTTCCAGGCCTTTGGCCTGGAACCGTATGGATAGTACTCAGTGGGACGCACTACCGGGAATCGGACCTGCCACAGCCCGAAAAATCATCCGATACCGAAACAAACTCGGAGGATTTACATCGCCCAATCAGCTGCTCGAAATACCAAAGATCGACACCCTCATGGCAACCCTACTGGCTGAAACCTTCTCCACCGCCCACGAGGAAATCAAAAAAATCAACACGAACCCCAATTGGACTGAACTCTACAAACACCCTTACATCGGTCCCAACAAAGCAAAAATCCTGCACCCTTTTTTTACTTTACACCCAAAATTGAATCGCGAAACATGGAATCAAATGCAAGGATTGAGTCCTACTGAAAAAGAAAAAATCGCCCCGTATTTGGCATTCACCGACTAAGAAAATTGAACACCCACGAACTTGGTCGGAAATGACATTTCTTGGGATTTTTCATTCCATTCCTTTTCTATCTTTGTTGTAGAATTATGGCAAGTTTTCAAGAGAGCGAAAGTGTGCAAATGGTACGTCAAACCGTACGGGATTTTGCCGAAAAGAACATCCGTCCATTTTTGATGGATTGGGACGAGTCACAAACTTTCCCCGTACACATCTTCAAAGCATTGGGAGAATTGGGTTTGATGGGCGTATTGGTTCCCGAAAAATACAATGGATCAGGCCTAGCCTATTTCGAATATGCCGCCGGCATTGAAGAATTGGCCAAAGTGTGTGGTTCAGTGGGATTGAGCATGGCTGCGCACAACAGTTTGTGTACCGGACACATACTTGCTTTTGGAAACGAAGAACAAAAAATGCGTTGGCTACCCAAATTGGCGACGGCAGAATGGATTGGTGCTTGGGGTTTAACCGAGGCCAACACGGGTTCAGATGCATTGCGCATGCAATGCACAGCCAAAAAAGAGGGCGAGTACTGGGTTTTGAATGGCGCCAAAAACTGGATCACCCATGGCATAACTGGAGATGTTGCCGTAGTATTGGCAAGAACCGGAGAATTGCTTGATTCACGCGGCATCACTGCTTTTGTGGTAGAGCGTGGCACCCCCGGATTCAAAGGAGGCAAAAAAGAAAACAAATTGGGCATGCGCGCCAGCGAAACCGCCGAAATGATCTTCGAAGACTGTCGCATCCACGAAAGCCAAATCCTTGGCAATGTTGGCGACGGATTTATACAAGCCATGAAAGTGTTGGATGGCGGACGTATTTCGATTGCTGCCCTTTCGTTGGGTATCGCCAAGGGAGCCTTCGAAGCCAGCGTGAAATACGCCCAAGAACGCGAGCAATTTGGAAAACCCATTGCCCAATTTCAGGCTATCGCCTTTAAATTGGCCGACATGGCCACACGCATTGAAGCCGCAGAATTGTTAACGCTAGAAGCTGCTGACCGCAAAAATAAAGGACTCAACATGACCAAAGAAGGCGCCATGGCCAAATACTACGCTTCAGAAGTGAGTGTTTATTGTGCCAATGAAGCCGTACAAATCTTTGGTGGATATGGATTTACAAAAGACTTCCCCGTTGAAAAATTCTACCGCGATTGCAAACTTTGCACCATCGGAGAAGGCACCAGCGAAATTCAAAAATTGGTGATTTCAAGAAACATCTTGAAAGATTAAAATTTCTTGCCAATTTGAAAAGAAAATCGTATTTTTGTAACCCAAAATAAAATTTAACATGCTTGTAATTAACGTAAAAGAAAACGATTCGCTCGAAAAAGCTTTGAAGAAGTTCAAGAAGAAGTTTGAAAAGACTGGTGTTGTAAAAGAACTTCGCGCTCGTCAAGCTTTCGAAAAGCCCTGCATCACCAAGCGTATGCAGAAAATTCGTGCGGCTTACAAACAGCAGATGCAAATCGCTGACGTAGAAGGATAATTCTTCCGATCAGTAGCAAGATATCAAAGCCACCCTTGGGTGGCTTTTTTTTTGTTTGTCAACGACGTCAATCGTCCATAGCCATCCTACGGATCAAAACACCGAGAAGGCAACAAAAGCCCGATAAACTATTTTCTCGGGTGCAGTGCGTGAACCTGCTTCAACTTCTCAAATGAATTCTTGGTATACACTTGGGTGGCCGACAAATTCGCATGTCCCAATATATCTTTAATCGCCAACAAATTGGCCCCATTATTCAACATGTGGGTCGCAAAACTGTGTCGCAACACATGCGGACTCGTCTTAGCGGCATGAGAGAACAACTTCAGATAGTGATTCACCAAACGATATACGTACACAGGATACAATGGCTTTCCCTTATCCGTCACAAACAACTGTGAATGGGCATGTCCAACCAAATACGCTTTCAACCAATCCACCATTTCAGGATGCATGGGTATGATGCGCTCTTTGTTTCTTTTCCCCAACACACGCAGCGAATTGCGATGAAAATCAATATCTCCCACCTTCAACCCAATTAACTCGCTCAAACGCATCCCTGTGGTGTACAGAAGCAACAACAGCAATCGGTCACGATCGCCATGCTCAACTTCATTCCACGGAAAGCGCGCAAATAAATTATGAAGATCGGCCGCCGGTATATCTTTGACCAAAACTTTGGGCATTTTGGGCAGTATGATTTTGCTCATTGGATCCACCTTCAAATCGCCCTGCTTCCGCAAATATTTGAACCAGCCTCGCACACTGGATATCTTTCGGTGAACCGATCGCGGAGTAAGTCCGTTCTGCAACAGCATCGCCATGAAACCGCGAATGTGTATCGGCTTACAATCCACCAAAGCAGTCACATATTGCGTGGCCAAAAAATCTGTAAACTGACACAAATCACCGCTGTAGGCGGAAACCGTATGAACCGACATGCGCTTGGTTTTGGCGATGTAATCCAAAAATTGCTGACGCTGCGATTCAATCATGACAGAGGTAATTAATCGATAGTGGCCAGCACCTTCAACTCTATGCCGATGGGCGTGGGCAAGCAATTGATTTCCAACGTGGTTCTGCAAGGAGGATTTTCTCCGAAATACTCAGCCCACAAGCGATTGTAAATGGGGAAATCATCTTTCATGTTGGTCAAAAACACGGTAACATCCACGATTCTATCCCAACTGCTGCCCGCATCTTCGAGGATCCAACGCACGTTTTGAAAAACGCTTCTGCACTGCAACTCAATATCGTAATGAACAATCTCACCAGCTTCATTCAATTCTACACCGGGGATTTTCTTGGTCCCTTTTTCTCTCGGACCTACACCACTCAAAAACAACAAATTCCCCACCCGTTTTGCATGGGGATACAAACCCACTGGCTCTGGGGCTTTACCACTGTTAATGCTCTGATCAGACATGATGCAAAGTTAACGCTTTGGAGTGGGTTTTGGCGTTGGCTTCGTGCTAGGTGTTACTGATTTAATGGGTTCTGGCTTAACTGGCTTGGTCTTCGCAGCATGCCAAATCGGGGGTGTGGTATATACCAATGCACCGTAAGTAGCGCCCTGTGCCACCATTTTGCCTGCGACAATCATGCGCTTCATGTTCGGCGTAAACACTGCCTCGCGGGCCGCCGTAATCAAATTCTTTTGAACCGATACACAAACTCCGGTGTTCGCATCCCAAACGCGAACCTCGCCATCATTTCCAGTAGAAACCAAGTACTGATCATTGCCTGAAAAACTCACAGAATTCACCTTCCATCCGTGTCCCAACAACGTCTTCAGCGGCTTACCCGTGGCGATATCCCAAATCACAACCGACTTATCGTTTCCACCTGTCACCAACATTTGCTTGTTGTTCGACAATGCCAAACAATTCACAGGCATCGTGTGAACACCCACGAATCGCTGATACACTTTACCCGTAAAATCGATCGACTCTACATCATTGTTGCTGTTATTGGCGATGTAAAACGTCTTTCCATTTGGTGCGGTGAGCAGATCATTGACTGGCTTACCATAGGTATAAAAACGGGGTTTTTGGTTATTGGTTGGATTGGCCACATCGTACAAACGGATGGTCCCATCTGCTGAGGCCGTCATTGCAAACTTTCCCGAGGCATCAAACTCGACAGCCGTAATGGCATCCCTGTGATCCATCGTTTGAAACTTCAAAGCACCTGTTGTAACATCCACTACACGCAGAGAAAAATCCTTGGAGCCACTGGCCAACATGGTACTTTGCGCATCAAAAGCCAAGCAAGTAATGGCACCATTGTGTCCCGTAAACGTTTGTGCTAGCTTAAACATCCCGTTGCTATCCAGAGAATACAACAAGATTTTTCGATCCCAACCACCCGTTGCCACCCATTTGCCGTTGGGCGATATCGCGGCCGATTCGGTGGATGAGGTATGACCCATCAATTTTTCTTGTAGTGCAAATATGGTATCAGTAGCCAAAATCACGGGCAAATCAGCCACAACGGCTGAATCTATCCGGGCTGTTTCTCCAGATTTACCCGTTACAGCATTGTCACTAGCCGGAGCATTGGGCTTCGCAACGGGCTGTTTCGTTTGAGCCACCAAGTGGTTATACGACGGAACTGTAGCCCAGAGTAAAATACTGGCTATCAATGATTTGTTACGCAAAAAAATCGATGTCATTTTCATAAGATTGGAGTACGGCTTAGCATATCAAAATTAACGCCAAACCGTTGTGGATTGGTGCGTTGTGGATAATTGACTCAATCCACGTACTCTTTGAATACAATTCCTTGATTTTCTAGCTTTTGCAAAATGGGGGAATACCATGATTTATCAAATGGAACAATCGCTCCAACGCCAACAGCAAGGCCATCCAAAAAAGTTTCCACACCCATCGCCAAAGGTAAGCCCACCGTTTTGGCCATGGCTGTGCGATCACCGCCTTCCCCCATTACTTGCAATACCGAATACCATCGTTTGCGTTGATCATCGCCATCCAACAAATCCACTTTGTGAACCATCACCACTTCATCTCGGTCGTGCTCTTCCAACTTCCAACGATCCAACAAAATCGACTCCAATAGTTGGGCCGATGTTTTTCCAGAAACAACCAAATCCAAAACGCCTTCGTCCAACCGCAGAAATTGTACATACCGTGCCAAGTCTTTGGTTTTACTATCAGACTCCAACAACGCAACCCATTCCTTCGTATTGCGGCAGCCCGAGTGATCAAAAAACCAATCTCCCACCGCTGTCCACGCACCCCTTTGATGAGACTCTGTAAATCCCAATGCCACCAGGAGATTCCACGCTTTGCAGTACCCATTCCTTCGCAGTGTACCCCGCAGCAATGTCTGTGATGTTTCCAACCCGTACAATGTCTCGTAAGTCAAACTATTCCGATTGGGATACACATCAAACATACCCAAACCGGGCACCTCGATACTTCTTGCATGCGCAAACACTGTACTTCCTTCCAATTGTTGCTCCGCACCATTTTCCTTCCAAACACAAGGACCACCTTGACCGGCCAACACCACATTGGTTGGATTCCATGTGAATTTGTATTGCCATGGGTTCCCAACGCAATCCTCCAACGCCACCAGACCCCCGCAATGGCTTTCAAACCCATCCACACGCAGGCCTTGAGATTTTGCTTCAGTCAATAACCTGCTTGTACTCAAATGATCAATGCCAGGATCCAAACCCAACTCATTCATGAACAACAAACCCTTCAATGCCGCCTCCTCGCCCATTGCACGCATTTCATCTGAAGTGTAAGAAGCTGTAAACAAATGGCAACCATGCAACAAACAGGCTTTGGCAACCGCAATGTGCATCGTCGGCGGCAGCACACTCACAACCAAATCCAACCCAGCCACAATCCGGTCAAGCACCCGATCATCGCCCAGCTCAGCAACGATCAAAGACACCGAATCCGACACCCGAAAGGAAGCCTTCAAACGATCAAATTGCAAATCGTATACCTGTAAACTGCGATTGCTCGCAGCACAATAATCACCCAAATATTCAATGAGATAGCCCGCGCTTCGACCTGCGCCCAACACCCCAATTTTTTGCACTTCCTGCATCAACCAACCCGCCTTTCCCGCTGTCGCTTCGCCTCATACAACAACAAGGAAGCCGCAACAGACACATTCAAACTATCAACCGATCCAAACATCGGAATATTGATATTCTCCCCTTTATCCCGCCAAAATTCCGAAACCCCTTGGTGCTCCGTCCCCACAAGCATCGCCACACAGCCCGTCAAATCCGAATTCCACACACTCACAGACGATTCCATGAACGTTGTATACAACCGCACATCATTTCGCTGAATCGTTTCCCAAGCTTGGGCCGAAGTCATGACAAACAAAGGCACCGTAAAAGTTGTCCCAACGCTGTTGCGAATCACTTGGGGATGAAACCCATCAATTCTCTCGTCACACAACACCACCCCACTGGCACCCGCAGCATCTGCAGAACGGAGTAAAGCACCCAAATTCCCTGGCTTTTCCACCGATTCAACCACCAAATAAAACCCGTCTGCTGTGGGATTCCACACCGGTATCTCCTTGGGCAATTCAAACACCGCCAAAGCATTTTGACCGCTTTCTTTCACCACAACCTTCGACCATGCAACATCGTTGAGCTCCAATTGATGGGCATCTGTTGGCAAACCATGCACCTCCAAGGACACATTCAGGGATTCCCAATCCATCCGCTTGGGATTGATGGCTATCTCCAATAAGCGCAATCTAGATTTCAACGCGAGACGAATCTCATTCAACCCCTCCACCGTAAAACGACCCATTTGCCTGCGGAATTTGGATTTCTCTTGCAACAATACAACATCCTTTAACCAAGGATTTTGCGCAGAGGTAATGGCCTTAATCATGGTAGGTATGCATTCAACGATTACGCCACTTCAGAATCGTTCAACCAGTCTTGCGTTTTCTTCACGCGCAAGAAGCGCGCAACAATCAAACCGAACAACATGTTCCCTATAATCAAACTGGGCAACCCGGAGAGATAAGACCATACGGTACCCATTTGCGTTTCACGAATCTGTTTCACCAACTTATCCATGTCTTCGTTCGATACCCACTTGGTCTGACCCAGTCCGCTTTGCATTTGCTCGATCAAAATCGATTTTGTCTGCTCTACAAGTGAAACATCAATCAATCCGTACAACACGTTATCCGCCAAACTACCAATCACCACCGCGAATATTACGGCACGCAAACAACTCAACAAGGCCCTTTTATATGTGTAATGATTGCCTTCCAACTGTCGCTTATCTCCCAAACCACCCATGATCATCGCCGCCAAAACAATCAAAAAAGACAAAATCGTGAATGCTGGTAAAAATCGAAACTCCCAATGCTGGGTTACATATACCACAATCTTGGCGATGAAAATAAACACACCCGCCAACACCCCGTGAAACAAAGAGGCCCTATTCAACAACAATTTAATTCGATCAACCATGATTTTTCATTAAGCAGCCTCTGCGAATTGTCGCAAAAACCCTTCCCTTCAAAGGTATATCAACCCCAGGCAAATTGTAAGCCCGTGATTGCGGTTTGTCAGCGCCTTGAGCATTTGATCCGTCCAAATAAAACAAGGTCAAATCAGCCGAAGCACCTGCTTCAATCCTTTCCGATACCATACCCAAAAACGAACGACTCCCACTGTACAACAAAGGCACCCAATTTTCAGGCCTTTCGTTTTCAAATGCTTTGCACATCATATTGAATGTTGATCCCAATGTAGCGGCACCCCAAGCAGCGTAATCAAACTCAACTTTTTTCGCTTCGATATCTTCTGGCTGATGGTTACTCACAACCGCGGAAAGCGTACCATCCAACAGTCCCAGCAACAGCGCCTTGCGATCGGCTTCACTCCGCAATGGTGGGAGAACTTTTAAATTCTCATCAAAATCGGACAGTGCAGCATCCGTAAACAAGAGGTTCATGACGGGCACAGCCGCCGTAATCTTCAATCCCTCCGATTGGGCCTTGCGGATAATCCCTACACTTTCAGCAGCACTCACACCCAAAATTGTCAATCCGCAATTCAAATGTTTGGCCAATTCAATGTCTCCAAGCAGTTCCACAGTTTCACTCACCGCCGGGATTCCCTTGAAACCCAATGTGGCGTTGATTATGCCTTCGTGCATTTTTCCATCAGGCGCCAAAGCTTTTTGAAAAGGGAAATGCGCATAGGTCAGTCCCAAGGATTGGCAATATTGCATCAATTTGCTGCGCAATCCCAAGGAGGGACTTCCATGAATCCCATCCGTGAATGCCACCGCCCCTGCCAAATGCATTTCGTATACCTCGGCCATTTCTTTTCCATCGCCCTGAACGCTACCCAAACCCCAAGGCAACAACTCTGTACGCAATGCCGAGCCCACCTGTTTCACCTGGGCGATAACAGATTCATTGTCAGACTTTGGCGAGGTCCCACACAACGCCACCGCCTGCGTAAAACCACCTTGCTGGGCTGCTGCAGCGTACGATGTGAGCGATTCTTTCCATGGCTCACCGGGATCTGGACAAAATCCAAACGCATCCAACCATCCCACTGAAACATAGGCATCCTCCCCATCGACCAACTCAGTGGCGGCCATGCCCAATCCTTCTCCCATGGCTTCTATCTTCCCATCTTTGATCAAAATCTCCACCCGCTGATTGTGTAAATCGCTGTGGGGATCGAATAATCTGACGTTCTGTAGCAGGGTGGTATGATTCATATTATTGTTTTTCCTGTGATTTTTTTCTCGATTGCATGAACAACAGCAAGACCTCTACCGCGAAGAAAAAGGCAGCCCCCCATATAAACAAGCGCCAAAGCACCTTTAAGGGTTCATTCTGCAAAATAGGTGTTTTCCCGTCGCTTTGACTACTGGTCCAAGAGATGCCCGCTTGGTCAAATTTTGTTTTCCAATCACCATCCGATTGCAAATCCGACTCCGATCTAGGCCAATTGAAAGACATTACCACGGGATTTTTCTCTAGCGGCGATTTCAACTGATAATGTCCGGGAATACTGGGCTCAGCACCTACATACATGGAAGTATGTCGCTCCGAATTCGTCTGCAACTCCACCACCGAGGTCCTGCCCTGACCAATCAATTGCGCTGCGCGTTCATCGGTCTTCATGGGTGCTGGCAGCGCGACCAATTGTTTGGAGAAAAGCACACCATAAAGCGGCTTTTCCTGGATCGATTTACTGGCAAGCAACTGGGTAACAATTGGCAAATACCAACCCGAATTTAAAAACTGCTGACTCCCCTTTTGCAAATCCGAGAGCCATAACCACTGGGTGCCATTTTCGATATTGCGAGAGACCAACAATGGCTGTCCCCCGTCTAACTGTATGATGGTTTCAAAATCAGCCGTTGAACCCAAGTCAAATGCCGATTGTATTTCCGGCATTTGTATTTTATCGGACAAGCGCTCAGCGAAAACGCCTTGAAAAATGGGATGATTCAACCCTGTCATTGCCATGCGCTGATCCGTTTTCTTCCAAGACCCCGACAAGCTCCGTTGGGCAACCAAATCCAAAGGCAATCCCGATGCAGAGGGAATAAACTGCAAAACGGTTAACCCCTCTTCAACTTTTTGTTTCAATTGAATAGAGGCACTTTCAGTTAATTTTACTGCACCTATCGACACCAGGGCATCCAATCCATCCAACGAATTTCCTTGAGCGGTAAAATCGCCCACGGACAGCACACGTTTCTTCAACAGCGGTTGCGCAGAGAACAAAGCATCCAAAGCCCTATCGCTCCCGAAAATACCCACAGTGGTTTGCCATGTTTTGATTGGATGTAAAAACAAACTGTTGTCAAAGGTAAAGCCGTCGGGACCCAAACGCAATTCCATGGGCTTAGCGATGTCTGCCGCACTTACCAGACCTTCAAACACAACGGTTTCCTCAGCACCAATGTCTTTCGTTTGAGCGAACAGCGTTTTGCCATCAACCATCAATTGCAATTGCGCCTTTTTAACATCCCCACCGCGGTGCGATACACTTGCTTTCAGCAAAAGACCTTCTGATTGATTATCGGCAGAAAACTGAGACACCACCCAAGCGGAATCCAAACTCAAATTTCCACCCTTCACTTCAGTTGGCGTTAAATCAAACTGTACAAATCGCCAATCGATGTTTGGATTGTTTTGCACCTTCCTCAAACCGCGAAGAAAACCCACTTGTACATCGCTAAACAAAACAGCGGCAAGATTGCGTACGCCAGATTCCTGCTGCATGACAACAACACGGTCAATCCAATCCGCCAACGTAAATCGCTGGGGTCCAACTGTCAGTGTATCCAACAGGGTTGTAAGCTGACTGGGCGACATCCAAACATCCGTTTGAATGGTTTGAGACATCAACTTTACTTGGGTTTCTGCGGGCAAATCGCGCAATATGGCATAAGCTTGAGATTTTGCTTGTTCCAGGTGCTGACCTTCCAACCCTTCTACAGACATCGAAAAGCCATTATCCACGAGCAACACCACATGCGAATATCCTTTCCCTACTTGTCGATCGTTGCAACTTGGCATTGCAAAAGCCAATACGAGACAGGCAATCCCAAGCATCCGAGCGATCAAAACGAGCCAATGCTGCAAGCGTTTTTGCTGTCGTGCCTGCTGCAGACGCTGGGTGAGGCGAAATACCCCGGGAAAATAAATGGTTTTCGTACGGTGAAATTGAAAAAGGTGAATCAACAGCGGAATTGCTAGCAACAACAATCCCCAAAGCATATTTGGCTGTTGAAAGTGCATTAGAACAATCCGTTCAACATGCTTTCTACTTTTTGGATGATTTCAGCGGCATCCTCGGGTCGTTCTTGAAAATCCATGTCATCCACATTGAAAATTAACAATTTGCCTTTGTAATTGCCTATCCAAGCCTCATATCTCTCGTTCAAACGCTTCAAATAATCCAACCGAATGGCATCTTCATAATCGCGCCCACGCATTTGAATTTGATGAACCAACTTGGGAATACCGGCACGCAAATAAATCAACAAATCCGGGGGCTCTACCTGATTGCTAATCGCATCGAACAACTGCTTATAATTTTCGAAGTCGCGGGTACTCATCAAGCCCATGGCGTGAAGGTTTGGTGCGAAAATATGGGCATCTTCATAAATGGTGCGATCTTGAATCACTGTATTCTTTCCACCGCGGATGGTCTGAACATGCTTCCAGCGCGTAGTAAGAAAATACACTTGCAAATTGAAGCTCCAGCGCTGCATGTCCTCATAGAAATCAGAGATATATGGATTGTCGTCCATGTCCTCCAATTGCATCTCC
>SXYY01000064.1 GCA_005788145.1 Bacteroidota bacterium | reverse complement strand
CAGATTCAGCTTCTACTCAACTCACTATTTAACAAGAATATAGCGTGTCAAGAAAATACCCTGACCATCATCTTGACCCCCATTGCTCTCTACACCGCCGGTCACATGGGCAATTTTCCAACCCTCAGCAAGCAACTGCGTCAAACGGGTAGAAACCACAGCATCGTTGGATGCCACGTTCTGAAAATTAATCCCCACCCCTGAAAACAAGTTCAGCAATTTGGTCTCTGAGAAGTTGTTTATCTTGACCTCTTCGCGCTCTACCTTGCTTTGCTCGGATGTCCTGCCGTCCGTTCGGTTCGTTGTCAGTCCCGCTGGATTAATGGCTTCGTTGGTTTCGATCAATCGAGATCTTCCCATGCCCATAGGCACGATAGATTCAATGACGGTAACAATTTTCACTTGGGTTTGCGCATATGAAAATGCGCTCACCGCGAATAAAGGAATTAGAAGTATTATCTTTTTCATCTTTTTCTGTTTATAAAACAAAAATAGATGAAACCATAGAATTCTTTTTTGTCCAATTCGACGAGCAATTGAATGAACCGATGAAAATTGGGAAATTTTATCAATCAACGGAATTTCATTTCTCATTTAGCAGGGTAACGTTGCCCAGAAACGCATTGCATGTTTTATCGGGTAAATGAGCAACCTTCCATGAAAACACTATCCATTGATGGCTTTTAAGGCCATTTTAGCCGATTTAGCGGCGGTGTGAACAGAAACCCAATCCTCACCATCTGTGAATTCAGCACCCGCAAAAAAGAGTTTACCATCGATACTATTTCCCAGTTTTTGCACCGTTCTCCAATCTGCAAAATCCGATAAATAACCACCTTGAATATATGGATCCTCATTCCAATTTTGAGTCAAGTGTTTGATGTAAGACACAGTGGCCTTGTTATTATAGATTCCATCCAATTCTGATAGTATAAAATTCTTCAAATTATCGCCTGACCTGTTGAGATAATCTTCAGCGGGTTTACCCACGACAAACAACCCCATGACATTTCTTTTCGTATTCTGTCCCAATGCAGCATTGTAATACAATTTTTGTCCGTCTGTCTCCGGATTCACAGAAAAAACATACTCATTATCACCGTAAAAATTAGAGGAAAACTCAATAAACGCCTTGAACCCATCCCAAACAGTCAATTCACCAATGGCGTTTTTCTTGGATTCGGGCAATTCAGGCACAAACTGAATCAAACCACGCTTCAGAATCTTCAGTGGTACTGACAAAACCACTTTGTCGGCAGTAAATTTGCCATTATTCGTGTCCACCAAAATTTTATCTCCTTGGTAATTGATTGTTTTTACTTGTGTATCAAACCAAATACTATCCTTAATTGAAGGTGCGACAAAGTCGTGATAAAAATCAAACCAAGAGTAATTCAAAAACTTCCGATCCGGAGAATCTGAAAATGTTTGAATATTCACATCCATGGAACCATCATTCACTATTTCCTTAAAAATACCTGTGTTCGTTTCGATCCATTCCGCGCCCAATGGAATTGGAAAATCAGCAAATTGTTTATTCACCCGCATCCTTCCACCAATCCCTGACGAGGCCTCGAGGACCTCTACTTGGGTACCTTGTTGATGCAACAAATAAGCCATCGACAATCCCCCAGCACCCGCACCAATAACCAACACTTTACCCGCATAAGGTTTATTTTTACTGATAATGGCTTCGCACGAGGACATCATACTCATCACCGGAAATCCAATACCCAGAATACTACTTACACGGATAAATTCTTGTCTCGTCATTTATTACAACATTCCACTGAAAATTTTTCCTACTGAATTGAATGGGTTTACAAATCTAATTCGGGTAATTGTCCGCATAGCATTCCAACCCGCAGTAATCCCCATATACACCCCCTTCGTACAATGTGCCGGTCCATGATCGTCCACAGCGATGCAATTTCTCGGATGACGAATTGGTTCTTACTGAATTTCCTATTTTGATATCGACAGGTTTACAATCACAATCCATTACATATGTAATATTAATTGGCTCTCCCGGTCCATACTTAAAAGCAGCGATGTAAAAGATCCCCTCCCCCTCGTATCTTTCGTCAGCAATTTCATAACCCGCTCCATTCACCAATCTTCGAACGTCTCCAATACAATTCTGATTCCCAATACAGTCTTGTTTTTTAGCACTTGGCGCTGTGCGCTCTGAACTGGGAATGCTGTTTGTACTTTCGCTATTCAACGTGGTGCAACGCGCCACAAGTTCATCAAACTTTCTGCTTACCTCCGGATTCCTTGACATATTTACTTTTTCCCAATTATCAACGCCCACTTCACGGCTAATCGCATCTCTACATGCTTCTCTATTTTCGATCATGTAGGGCGAATTCCCGGGCTCGGTAAGGCATTTACAGATATCAACCACTTGGTTCGATTCCGTGTTCGAGGTTGATTCTTCCGACCGCCCACCGCACGATGATGTTGATAAGGTGATGAACATCAAAAGCAATATCATTGGGACAACAATCGGTGCACTTTTAGGGGTTCTATTTTTCATTGTTTGGATCAATAAAGAGTATGTGATTATTCTATTTTTTTTCTGTTAAAATAGTTGATTCTGCCATGAACACCCCGTCGATTGCGGCAGCCAACTCATAATCCTTTGGGGTGACCACATTGCCTGCATCATGGGTACACAAGGAAACATGAACCCGGTTGTACACGTTCGTCCATTCGGGATGATGATCCAATTCCCCAATCACCCTACTTGCCCGCTGCATAAAATCCATCGCGGCTTCGAACGATTTGAATTCGAAGGTCTTTTTTAGTTGATTGTTCGACAACTCCCAGGTTTGCATATTTATCATATCTAGTTCAGAATTCGATTTTTTAGGTGTCCCATGGGAAATTTAATGTTTCGCGCATACCCCCAAGAGAACTTACCTTTTCTTCAGCGGAGCTAGGAGTAAATAGAATACAAATGCACCCCAAGACACAAACAGCATGGCAATAATCCAAGCAACTTTTTCACTGCCCGATGTTTTTGAAGACCAAAAAATGATTAACAAAGGCATGAGCCATATCAGGGCATAGAAGGCCAATATAATGAGAGCCATAACGTTGGTTGAATCATTCATTTTCAAATATATTCAAATTTCAAGTACCACAATAACCATCGACTGAACAATTGAAATCCAATTCAGTACATTCGCAGTCACAACGAAAAGTCGATGTTAGAAAAGGAAACTCTGAATCATTGCTTGGCCTGCTCATCGCAAAATTTCGGCCCCTACATACAAACCCATGCGATGATGTCAACGCCATCAGCGGAAAAATACACTTTCGACCGCTGTGCCGACTGTGGCTTGGTATTCCTAAACCCAAGGGTTGCAGCGTCAGACCTTTCACACTTTTACACCGAAAGTTACCTACCCTATCGCATCGAAGAAGCTTGGGGTCGTTATGCGTCCTTTGTGAAAAAAGACCAGGAAAAAATCGACCGCGCCCGTGTGAAATTGGTGAAACGCAATCACCCCATATCCGCCAATAGCCGAATTCTTGATGTTGGTTGTGGCAAACCCACTTTTCTTGCTACACTTGGCAAAACTTGCAATGCGCAATTGATTGGATTGGACTTTAGCGCTGAAGGATGGATCAATGATGCGCATGCCTATGCAAACTTGGAATTGCGAACCGGAGAAATTGGCGATTTAACCGATGAAACCGCCATGGATGTCATCACCATGTGGCATTACCTTGAACACGATTACAACCCACAAGCACACCTCAAACAACTGCTCAACCTCTCACACGAAAACACCAAACTGATTGTGGAAGTACCCAACTTCGGTAGTTACACACGCCGCAAATTTGGCAAATTTTGGTCGGGCTATCACACCCCAAGGCATACTGGGCTCTATTCTCCGAGCAACATTACTTTATTACTCAAAAACAGCGGTTGGATGGTAAATTCTCTGTCGACCTACGGTACACTTGACCCCTACACCTTGCATTGGATGAGCAAAATGGAGCAACAGCAAATTGATTGGACGGCATCGATGGAAGGTCGATTTGTGAAATTCGTGATGGGCATGATGTTGTGGTGGCCCTTTTACAAACTGCAAAAGATTAAATCCATGGGATTCAT
>SXYY01000063.1 GCA_005788145.1 Bacteroidota bacterium | reverse complement strand
CTTGTAAGCGAGCGTTAGATGGCCAAGATTAAAATAGATTTATCGGGAAAAGTTGCCAAACCCCAAGTGGTGGTGGGCATTGATTTGGGCACAACCAACAGTTTGGTGGCCTGGGTAAATCCAGCCACTGGCAATGCGGAGATGGTGAAAGACGAATTGGGGGCATTGGTGCCTTCTGTGATTGGTTTGATGGAGGGTGGACAGGCCCAAGTAGGTGTGTTGGCCAAAGGCGGATTGGTTACGGCACCCGAGCGCACCATTTTTAGCGTGAAGCGGTTGTTGGGACGCAGTTACAAAGACATTGCTGATTTTCAGCGATACCTGGGGTACCGCATCATTGATGAAGACAATGAATCCATGGTAAAAATTGAAGTCGATGGGAAATTTTACAACCCCATTGAACTCAGTGCAATTATTTTAAAAGCCCTCAAAACCAAAGCCGAAAAGGCATTGAATGCCGAGGTAACGCAGGCGGTTGTGACAGTTCCGGCGTATTTCAATGATGCGCAGCGACAGGCAACCCGCGATGCAGGCAAGTTGGCAGGATTGGAGATTTTACGCATTGTAAACGAGCCCACGGCGGCCAGTTTGAGCTACGGCATTGGTTTGAACAGAGAGGAAGTACAAACGGTGATGGTTTACGATTTGGGCGGAGGAACTTTCGATGTGTCGATACTGCAAATTGAAGACGGGGTTTTCGATGTGCTCGCCACCAAGGGCGATACGGCTCTGGGCGGTGACGATATTGACCGTTCCATCATGGCTTATTGGCAGCAGGCGTTTCCCGGCTTGCAGGGGTTGTCTGATTTGGGCGATATCCAGCGGTTGCGATTGGTGGCAGAAGAAGCCAAAATTGCGTTGAGTCAGCACCCAGAAAAAGCTTTCGAGCAAGCGTTTGCCTTGGGCGATGGCGTTGCCGTGGAATTGCGGTTGGATTATACCGGTTTGCAGGCGGCCGCAAAAGAACTCCTCCTCAAAACCGAAGATTGCATTGCGGCCGCCCTCCGCGATGCCTCCCTAAAACCTGACCAAATCCAAGCCGTTGTCATGGTCGGTGGCTCCACCCGCTACCCCCAAATCAAAGCCATGCTGGATGCCAAATTTCCCCACGTGGCCGTCAACAATACCCTCAACCCCGATGAAGTGGTTGCCCTGGGCGCCGCCATCGAAGCCGATGTCCTCGCCGGCAATCGCAAAGACATCCTTCTACTCGACGTAACACCACTCAGTCTCGGTATTGAAACAGCGGGTGGACTGATGGACGTCCTCATTCCCCGAAACAACAAAATCCCCTGTAGGGTGGGTAGAGAATATACGACCTCTATAGACGGACAAATCAACCTCAAAATCAGCGTGTATCAAGGCGAGCGGGAACTCGTGGCCCAAAACCGCAAATTGGGGGAGTTTATCCTCAAAGACATCCCCGCCATGCCCGCCGGCTTCCCAAAAATTGAAGTGGCCTTTGCCCTGGATGCAGATGGATTGCTCAAAGTGTCCGCCAAAGAACTGCGCAGCGGCGTTGCCCAGCAAATCGATATCAAACCCCAATACGGTCTTACCGATGATCAAGTAGAAGCCATGCTCCTTGCGGGGTTTCAGTATGCCCAGGAAGACGTTACCGCCCGATTGCATCAGGAGGCGATCAACGAAGGCCAGCAACTGGTATACCTCGCGCAGCGCTTCATCGAAAAGAATGCAAACCTGCTCAACGAAGAAGAAATGGCCGGAACAAAACAACGAATTTTGTCATTGGAGTGTCTATTGGCTGAACGCGGCGAAAAAGATGCCATCCTACAAGCGGTCACAGAATTGAACGATTATACCCGTCCTTTTGCTGAACGGCTGATGGATGTAGCTGTCTCGGCGGCGCTCAAAGGCAAAGAAATTTAATCCCATGCAACCCAAACAGTATCTGTGTATCGCCCTTTTTCTAATTGCTGCGAAGTTTGCAAACGCGCAGGCTGTGTCTGAATTAGATTATGAAGGTCGACAGAATTACGGGTTGAAAATGGGCATGGGAATCAATTCCATTTATGGCGGGAAATTGCAGAATCCCCGTCCAACCGTGGGCTTCATGGCGGGTCTGTATATCCATTCCAACCCAGAGAAAAAGCGCTCACCGTTTGGAATTCAATCCGGTATCGATCTGAGAATGCGCGGAAGCAACTTTGCCAATGCCAAAACCGGTGATACGGCCATCAATTTTGCCTACACCAAAATGAGCATCATGAGTTTGGATGTGCCGTTGTTGGTGAATTATCGACTTTCGAAACAGCGCGACAAAGAAATCAAACAATTGCAGTTTGGTCTTCAAATGGCCTATAATTTCAACTCGGTGTTGTATGTGGGTCCGCAAAAACGCCCACTTCCCACCGCATTCAATACCTATAATTCCATCAAAGAGTGGGATCGATTGCCCATCAAGATGTACGATTTACAGGCGGTCGCAGGCTATCAATACCGAGGAGAAACCCTGGGCTATTCGGTGTCGATGAAAATGGGTCTGCTCAATCTGAACGACAATTTTGTGATTCGCGGGATGGTGGATTCGGACAATGACGGGGTGGAGGACAAGGAAATCGAGTTGATATCACCCACCACCGACCCCCTCAAAGAAAAGCCAGGAACGCCCCAAATGATTGGTACTTGGAGCCTAGAGTTCGCCCTCGTTTTTTAAGCCAACAAGGTTTTCGTACCTTTGCACTACCTATTCTCTCATGTCAACCGTGGCCTTTTATACCCTGGGGTGCAAACTCAACTTTGCCGAAAGCAGTGCCATCGGACAGCAACTCACGAAAGCGGGGTTTGAGAAACGGGAATTTCAAGAAGGCGCGGATTTGTATGTGATCAACACTTGCAGCGTAACGGATCATGCCGACCGCAAATGCAAGAAGGTGGTTCGTGAAGCGCTCAAGCAAAATCCAAACGCCTATGTGGTGGTAATTGGGTGTTATGCCCAGTTAAAGCCGCAAGAAATCGCCCAGATTCCGGGGGTGGACATGGTGCTGGGTGCAGCAGAGAAATTTCAATTGATCGACCATCTACATTCTTTGGTAAAAGAGCCCAAAGCACTGGTGCACAATGCCCCCATCAAGGAGGTCAATACATTTGTGCCCGGTTACAGCGTTGGCGACCGCACGCGTATTTTTTTGAAAGTCCAAGACGGCTGTGATTACTTCTGTAGTTTCTGTACGATTCCTTTGGCACGTGGCAAAAGCAGAAGTGCGAACGTGTTGGATACCCTGAAATTGGTGGAAGAAGCCGCCCAACAAGGAGCGAAAGAAATTGTGCTTACCGGCGTGAATTTGGGTGATTTTGGGGTAGAACACAACCAAGATTTCTTTGATTTGGTGCAGGCCATCGACGAGGTGGAAGGGGTAGATCGCTATCGCATTAGTAGCATCGAACCGAATTTGCTCACCGACGATATCATTGAGTTTGTATCGCGCAGCAAGCGTTTCGTGCCACATTTTCACATACCATTACAGAGTGGGAGCGATGAAATTCTCACCCGGATGCGCCGCAAATACCTGACGGATTTATACCGTTCGCGCATCGCCAAAATCAAGTCACTGATGCCCCATTGCGGCATCGGGGTGGATGTAATTGTGGGATTCCCTGGCGAAACCGAAGAACATTTCCTCGAAACCTATCGCTTTTTGAACGAATTGGATATTTCGTACCTGCATGTGTTTCCCTATTCGGAGCGCGCCAATACCACCGCCAAGAAAATGAAGGATGTGGTGCCTGTGAAAGTGAGAATGGAGCGGGGAGAAATGTTGCGTGGCTTGAGTGAAAAGAAGCGCATGGCCTTTTATCGCGAGCATCTGGGCAGCTGCAGGCCAGTGTTGTTTGAAGAGGAAGAACGCCGCGGTGTGATGTTTGGGTTTACCGACAATTACATCAAAGTAGCCACCGATTACGATCCGCTGTTGGTGAATACCGTGGTGGATGTGCAGCTGGCGTCGCTCAATCCCGAAGGCTGGGTGCAAGCGGAATTTGATTACGCGACCGTTGGGCATTAACTTGCACCTGTGTTTCCAACCCTATACCATTTTCTTTATGATTTAACCGGGATTTCCCTTCCGTTTTTGAAAGTCGTTAACACGTTTGGCTTCTTCGTGGCCATGAGCATCGGAGCGGCTTTCTGGGCGATGTCGGCCGAGTTCGATCGCAAAACCCTGCAGGGCATTTTCGCCAAGGTGAAAGTGAAGCAAGTCACCGGCGTAGGGGTTGAATGGAGCGAATACGCAGTGAATGGATTGATGGCCTTCGTTTTTGGCTACAAAATTTTATACTTGATGGTGGAAACAGGGGATGGATTCTCACCGCAGGACCACGTGTTCTCCACCGAGGGCAGTTGGTTGTATGGAATTAGTGCGATGGCATTGTCGCTTTGGCGGACTTGGGTGACCGACAAAAAACAACGCGGCGAAACCCCATCAGAATCCATCGTTGAAATGAATGCATCGGCACGGATGTCGAACATCACCACCATCGCCCTCCTCAGCGGATTTTTGGGTGCCAAAGTCTTTCATTTGTTGGAAACGCCCAGTGAAATTCATTGGGAAACCATTTTGGTTGATTTGTTGACCAGCGGTGGATGGACCTTCTACGGCGGTCTGATTTGCGGTGCGGCAGGGGTATTGTGGTACACCAACAAGCACGGGATGCATTGGCGCGATGTGTTTGATGCGGGCGGACCGGCCATGATGTTGAGCTACGGATTGGGCAGGTTTGGGTGTCACTTTTCCGGCGACGGCGATTGGGGTATTGCGAATTTGAAACCGAATCCCGGCTTGCCGGATTGGGCATGGGCCTATAAATATCCCCACAATGTGTTGGGCAAAGACTATGCTTCTACCGGGATGGAGATGATTCCGGGTTGTTCGGGCGAGTATTGTTATCAGCTATCGGTACCCGTTTATCCAACCCCATTGTATGAGGCCTTGATGGCATTGGGATTGTTTGCGGTGATGTGGTTTGTGCTGCGCAAAAGAAATTTGGCCCCTTTCCAAATGTTCTCTGCTTATATGATGATGGCCGGTGTGGAGCGAATGCTGATCGAATCAATCCGTGAGCATGGGGTGAGTTTGTACAACGTCGCGGGGATGTCGTTCAGCCAAGCCCAGATGATCTCTTTGGCATTGATGTTGTTTGGGGTGATGGGTTGGATTTGGGCAGGGAAATCGCCCAGGGCCTTGAATAATCATGAAAAAGTTGATTAGACGTATAGAATCATGAAAGGTTTAAAAGAGTTGGTTGTTTTTTGTGCGATGTGCGGGTCGATGGGGTTGCGCGCCCAGATTTGGGGTTCGTCTGAACCGCCGCAAAAGGTGGATACCATTGAAACGAGCGATTTTAGGCGGATGGATCCGGTCTTGATATCGGGCAGCATGGATGAGGAGCGAAAGAAGGAGTATCAGATATTGAAGCGCAGGGTCATCAAAACGATGCCTTATGCGAAGATGGCGGCGATGAAGATGCGGGCGATGGAGGATAAATTAAACACCATTGAGAACCGCAGGGAGCGGAAAAAATACATAAAGCAGTGTGAGGCGAGCATCAAACAGATGTACATGGAGCAATTGAAGAACATGACGATTGGTGAAGGCCAGGTGTTGATGAAATTGTTGCACCGTGAAACGGGGAAGACGAGTTGGGAGATCATGAAGAATTACCGGGGCACCACGGAGGCTTTGTTTTGGCAGGCGTTTGGGAGCTTTTACGGACACAATTTGAAGCAGGAGTACGATCCGGTGTTGGATTATCAGATTGACCACATCATCAAGCAGGAGCGCTTGGAGTGAGGATTAATTCTGGCGTGCGAGCATGAAAATAACAACCGGAGCGCCGATGATGGAAAGGATGGCGTTGATGGGTAAAATACTGTTCGGCAGGAGTTGGTTGGCCAGAATATCGGCGGTGAGGGTGAGTGCGGCACCGGCGAAAGCGGTGGTGAGGATGTTGGGTCCGTGCGACTCTGTCTTTTGAATTTTTCTGGAAATGTGCGGGGCGATCAATCCAACAAAGGAGACAGGACCGCAATAGGCAGTGACGATGGCGGCCATGCTGGCGCTGCCAATGATCAACCACAATCGCAAGTTTTTGACCGATTTTCCGGCACTTTCAACATGGATATCTCCGAGCAAATAAGCGTTGAATGCATGTCGGTGATAGGCCAAGATACCCCCACCAATAAGGGTTGACGCTCCCAAGATGTAGAGTTGTGAGGGGATGACGCGGTCGAAGCCGCCCATGCCCCACATCACGAACTGTTTGACTTGTTGTGCTTGGGCTGTTTGGGTGATAATGTCTACGGCAGCGCCGAAGAAGTAGCCCAGGACGAGTCCTACCAGCAGCAGGGCATGCAATTGCGATAACTTCTTATGCAGGGCAAGTTGGATGGAGAGGACGAGCAGTGCGCCCCCGAGCGCAGCGAGGGGCTGCAGGGCGAATTGGGCGCCGGTATCTTCCAGTCCCAGATTTGCTCCCAGGTAGGTGATCAAGGCGACGCCGAAGGTGGCGCCGGGGGTGATACCGATGAGGAACGGTCCGGCCAGGGGGTTTCTGAACAGGGTTTGCATCATCAACCCACTCCAGGATAGGGCGATGCCGCCGATGGCGGCTGCGATTACGCGGGGGAAATGCAGGTCCCAGAAGATGGTATCTCCACCGGGGGAGGTCCAACGGGGGGATAGGGGTTCAAGGTCGAGGAATAGGATCAGGCCCAACAGGATTCCGAGCAGCAGGGGTAGCCGCGGCCGCAGGCCGCGGCGATGCACCGCGGTAGAACTGGAATTGGATGGATGGCCCTCGTACATGCGCTGTCAGTTGCTTACTTGCAAATATCGTAGTAGTTGGAGGAATCCGAATTGAGACCGCCCCGAAAAATATGAAACAAATCGGCCAAAACCCGGTTGGGATAAATGCAGCCCATATCCCAATAAGGATTGCTTCCGTTGGGTCGAATCTGCTTATTGAAGTGGTATGCTTTTCCCGCTCTGAATGCCTTGATATAAACCACCCGGGGATCGCTCGACTTCAAACATGCCATCGTATTGCACAAGTCGGTGTTGATCCAAATATCGGCCTCCCGAAACAAGGTGATCGCCTTTTCAATGCTAATAACATTGCTGCCCGATCCCACCGATGTTGTGATGGGCTCACCGCCCGCGTCACGAATGAACTGGGTCATGTAAGAGGCGTTCTGTGGCACAAACCACATGCCGTTGTACACGCAATTGGTAATGACTTTGGGTGTTGTTTTCGTGGCTTTTTTGGCTTCAGAAACCCATCGTTCGTAATCGCTTTTTACCGCATTGAAGGTGCTTTGCGCCGTTGATGATTTTCCCATCGCCCAACCCATCGCAATCACCCATTCAGCCCTGCCCAAGGGGTGGTTTTCCAAATGATTGGTGCACCACAATACCGCGAATTTGTCTTTCCCCAAT
>SXYY01000062.1 GCA_005788145.1 Bacteroidota bacterium | reverse complement strand
GATGGTTTGGGTGAGGCGGGTGTTGTAACCTTGTCTGCTGCATTGGAGCTCGGACGTAGGCGGGCAATTGAGGATGCACGTACGAGACAGATTAGAAATCCCCATGATGCAGTGGGGGTATTGCGGCCGTTGTTCATGGATTCTGTGGTTGAGTCATTTTATGTGGTTTACTTGAATCGCGCCAATCGAATTTTGCGTTTGGAATGTGTGAGTGTGGGTGGGATGACGGGCACAGTTGTGGATGTGCGCTTGGTTTTCAAACGGGCATTGGAACTTCGGGCCAGTGCGATGGTTTTGAGTCACAATCATCCTTCCGGGAATGATCGTCCTTCCGAAGCAGACGACCGCCTAACCGAGCAATTTATCAAGGCAGGAAAGTTGTTGGATATTACCATCATCGACCACGTAATTATCGCAGGACATCTGCATTACAGTTACGCCGAAGAGGGAATGCTCACGCGATGAGGGTTGCTTTGTGCAAGCTTGTGCCAAAAAAGAATAAAAATTCACCGAAAGGTGCCGTTTTACCCTATCGTTTTGTGTGCGGAAACATTAAATTTGCATACTTATGAACCAATTCAACGCCCTTTATTCGGAGTCGTTTGCCGATCGCCACATCGGACCAAGACAAAGTGATTTGAATGCCATGCTTGCTACCATTGGTGCCAAGAGTTTGGACGATCTGATTGATCAGGTAGTTCCTGAGAACATCCGCTTGAAAAATCCATTGAAGGTGGATGCGGCGATTAGCGAAGTTGAATTTTTGTCGATGTTGCGTGAAAAAGCAGCCAAAAACAAAACCTACAAGAATTACATCGGGATGGGCTATTACAACACCCACACCCCAGGTGTGATTTTGCGTAACATCATGGAAAACCCAGGATGGTACACACAGTATACCCCTTATCAAGCGGAGATTAGCCAAGGTCGTTTGGAAGCCCTTTTGAACTACCAAACCATGGTGATCGACCTTACCGGGATGGAGCTGGCCAATGCTTCTCTATTGGATGAGGGCACAGCGGCGGCGGAGGCGATGAATATGTTTTTCGGGTTGGACAAAAAGAGTGCGGCGCACCGCTTTTTCGTAGACAACAGCGTATTCCCCCAAACCCTTGACATTCTGATTACGCGCGCAGAGCCCATCGGCATTGAAATCGTGCGTGGCGATTATAAAACATTTGCTGCTGATGCATCTTTCTTTGGGGCTTTGGTTCAATACCCCAACGCGGATGGCAGTGTTGAGGATTATAGAGCATTTGTGGCTTCTTGTAAGGCGGCCAATGTGAAGACTTGTTTTGCATCGGATTTGATGGCGTTGACGTTGTTGACCCCTCCAGGTGATTTCGGGGCTGATTGCGTAGTGGGTAACACCCAGCGTTTTGGTGTTCCATTGGGTTTTGGCGGACCGCATGCGGCATTCTTCGCCACCAAGGACGAGTTCAAGCGTTCGATTCCAGGTCGTATCATCGGTGTTTCTGTTGATGCACAAGGAAATCGCGCGTTGCGCATGGCTCTGCAAACCCGCGAGCAGCACATCAAACGTCAGAATGCCACATCAAACATCTGCACCGCGCAGGTTTTGTTGAGCATCATGGCGGGAATGTTTGGTGTATACCACGGTCCAGAAGGGTTGAAGAAAATCGCTCAGCGTATCCATGCTTTGGCGGCTTCTTTGGGCGATGCGATTGTAAAGACCGGCAACGGCGTATACAGTTTGCAACACGGGCATTTTTTTGATACCATTTTGGTTAAAGTTCCTCGTACAGAGACCATACAAGCGTTGGCTTTGGCAGAGGGTATCAACTTGCGGTATGCAAATGATGCTGTGGGTATTTCAGTGGATGAAACCACTACCATGGCTGATGTAGAAAAATTGGTGGGCATTTTCACCCGCGCGATAGACGGTGTTGCGGCTAAGCCAGAGGGTTCTTTATCGCACAAATTGCCAACGGCGTTGTTGCGTGAGAGCAATTTTATGTTGCACCCTGTGTTCAACCGTTACCATTCAGAGCATGAGATGTTGCGTTATATCAAGTCGTTGGAAGCCAAAGATTTGAGTTTGTGTCACTCCATGATTTCTTTGGGAAGCTGTACCATGAAATTGAACGCCACCACAGAAATGATTCCTGTGACTTGGCCCGAATTCAACAGTTTGCACCCATTCATCCCGATGGATCAAGCAAAGGGTTATATGGAAATCATCGAGGAGTTGAACGAAGATTTGAGTGAGATCACCGGATTCCATACCATGAGCATGCAGCCAAATTCTGGTGCCCAGGGAGAATACGCTGGTTTGATGGTGATTCGTGAATATTTCAAGGATCGCGGCGAATCGCACAGAAACATCGCTTTGATTCCATCGAGCGCACACGGCACCAATCCAGCTTCAGCGGTGATGGCGGGTATGCAAGTGGTGGTATCGCAGTGTGATGAAAACGGAAACATCGATGTGGAGGATATCCGCGCGAAGGCCGAGCAACACAAAGACAATTTGGCTTGTTTGATGGTGACTTATCCAAGTACGCACGGCGTGTTTGAGGCGGCGATTACCGAATTAACAGATATCATTCACCAGTACGGCGGACAGGTTTATATGGATGGTGCGAACATGAATGCGCAGGTTGGATTGACATCGCCCGGTATGATTGGAGCGGATGTTTGTCACTTGAACTTGCACAAAACGTTCTGTATTCCTCACGGTGGGGGTGGACCAGGTATGGGTCCGATCGGTGTTGCCAAGCACTTGGCGCCTTATTTGCCGGGTCATGCCGTGGTAGATATGGGTCCTGAGAAGGCGATGCATGCTGTGAGTGCTGCACCTTGGGGTAGTGCGAGTATTTTGTTGATCAGCTATGCTTACATCAAGATGATGGGCGGTGCGGGTTTAACAAATGCAACGAAGTATGCGATTTTGAATGCCAACTATATCAAGGCACGTTTGGAATCTGAGTACCCAGTATTGTACAAGGGTGCCAGCGGATTTGCGGCTCACGAGATGATTTTGGACACCCGTAAATTCAAGGCCTGTCATGTAGAAGCGGAAGACATCGCCAAGCGATTGATGGACTATGGATATCACGCACCTACGTTGAGTTTCCCTGTGGCGGGTACTTTGATGGTAGAACCCACTGAGAGTGAGAGCAAGGAAGAGTTAGATAAATTCTGCGATGCGATGTTGAGTATCCGCGAGGAAATTCGCGAGGTAGAAGAGGGCAAATACTCACAAGATAGCAACGTATTGAAGCATGCGCCACATACTTCTACGGCGGTGATTTCTGATGCTTGGGACCGTGAGTATTCTCGTGAAAAGGCAGCCTTCCCGTTGGATTCTATCCGTTTGGGCAAGTTCTGGCCAACGGTTTCTCGTGTGAATAGCACGGTGGGCGATCGCAATTTGATTTGCGCTTGTATCCCTGTGGAGGCTTACGCTGAGGCGGCGGCATCGAATTAATTTGAAGTATATTTACGGCGTGATCAAGCGCTGGAAAAATAGCATTTTGGAAAGAACTGGACCATGGGTCTGGTTCTTTCTGTTATATGCGGTTTGGGGATTTTTCACCCTCGACGATTTTGGGGTGCATTTGGATGAGATGACGCAGCGCACGATTGGGATGGAGAACAATCGTTTCCTGAGCGGCAGGGTTGGGTTTGATAAGGTAGAGCAACATAAGTTCTTTGGTCCGGCCTGGGAGAGTATCAGCTACCTCGCGGAGCAGGTGGTTTTCACCGAGCCATTGCGGGTAAAGTTGCTGTTGCGAAGGGCCTTGTTGTGGGGCTTTTTTGTGTTTGGGTTGTGGCGGTTGTATTTGATGGGTCTGCGCAGCAATGGCTGGGGGATGATTGGTTGGGGGATGGTGGAGAAGGAAGGTGGTATGGGTTCGTTGTCGCGATTGCGGCTGGGGGCGATGTTGCCGGTATTGATGGTGGCGTTGTGGCCGAGGATGTTTGCCGAGGCGCATTACAATACCAAGGATGCTTTGTTTTTTGTGTTGGTGCTATTGGTGGTGGATGGATTGGATCGGGTGTGGAGCAGGGGGATGAAGCGGTGGGATTGGGGCTGGTTTGGGGTGATGGGGTTGTTGGGTGTGGCGACCACGATTCGCATGGGTGGGGTGTTTGTTTTGGGCTTGGCGATGGTGTGGCCGGTGGCGAAGGCGGTGAAACATTCATCGGAGAATTTGTGGACACTCAGTCGTTGGTTACTCTGGGGTGCTCTGGCATTTGCGGTGGGCTATATTGGCAGTTATCCCTATGTGTGGTTTACGGGCTTTGAAGGCTTGAAGCAGGTGTTGGGCTTTGTGTTTGAAAATCCATGGCCGCATGGGGCGTTGTTTTTTGGGTCGATGGAGCCTTCACGATGGTACCTGTTGGGTTGGATGATCACTACACTCAGTGGGTTGATTTTGGTCCCTCTGCTGTGGGGTGGAACCCTGTTGATGATGGAATCAATGGGTGGCAAACGAAGGTTTGCTTTTAATACAGTGAATTTCTTGCTGTGCCTTCTGCTCTTATACTTGGGTTTCGTGATGGTGAAAAAGCCGGTGATGTATGATGCTTGGCGACATTCCCTGTTTTTACTGTTGCCGGTGGTGGTATTGTCGGCCCGAGGCTGGGTCACGCTGTGGTTCTGGGCATTGCATTCATCGCTCAAACGGAAGGCCCTGACGTTTTTAACGGGCATAAGTTTAATCCAGGGTGTATTTTTTGTGGTGCCGGATCCGTTTGTGTATCTGCAAAATGCAACCTATACCCAAATGAATCGCACCGATTTGGGCTATGAAAGTGGGCAGACGTATTTCAATGGGTTGGGAAAACAGTTGATACAGCGATACCCCATGCAGATTGATTATTGGCATCAGACGAACTATCAGGCATTGGAATGGGTGGGCAAACAGTTGCCCGCGGATGCATCGGCCTTGGTGATCGGAAAGGGGGAGTCGTTGATGTTGAATGCGATGTTGTTGCCAAGTGCAATGCAGTGGAGAATACACGCCCTTGGGCTGGATTTTTTGGATTCCACAGTGTCGCTGCCATCGATC
>SXYY01000061.1 GCA_005788145.1 Bacteroidota bacterium | reverse complement strand
CTCTACGGCCCATTCCATGCGATCACCGGATTTCAAAATAGAAACATATACATGCAACCCAGTGGGCTTTGCAATCGATGTCTTCTTGGCAATGCTGGCTTCAAAACCCTGCTTATTGCCTTTGGAAATTACCCCATCATAGAGGTTTCCCACGCCGTCGGAAAAAGAAATTTTATCACCCACACCATAACGCAATACTTGCAAGGCATGTTTTGCTTCCGTTTCATCAAAAAAAGCAATCCCTTCTTGAATTGAATTACAGTAAAAGGTGAAATGGCCTGGCATAACAAACTATTAGAAAATAAATTACATTATAACTTATTCCAAGTTGTTCCGTCTTTACCATCTTTGATTTCAAAGCCTTTGGCCTTCAAAGCATCACGAATTTGATCGCTCAAACCCCAGTTTTTGTCCGCTTTTGCCTGTCCGCGCAATGCCATAATGATATCCATGGCATCGGCCAAGCCATCGCCCGCACCGGCATCCTCGGAAACCAAGCCCAAGACCCCTTGGCAATAATCAACAACCAAGGATTTCATGGTGGCTTTCGTGGCTTCGGTCATCGTTGCTTTGCCATCGTTTACCAAATTGATTCGCCTTGCCAATTCAAACAACGAAGCAATCACCTGGGGTGTATTCAAATCGTCGTTCAAGCTCGATACAACAGCCGCCAACAAATCATCGGCCTCAATGGTCGCGCCCTCGTGAACAGTTGGCAAATTATTCAACAACTTAAACGCCGTTTGCATGCGCTGCCAACCTTTTTGGGCTGCCAGTAGGGCATCATTGCTGAAATCCAACGTGCCACGGTAATGCGCTTGCAGCACAAAAAAGCGCAACGTCATCGGTCCAAAAGCCTGCGCCAATAGCGGATGATCGCCCTTGAACAATTGCTCCACCATGATGCCATTGCCCAAACTCTTGGCCATTTTCTGACCATTGATGGTAATCATGTTGTGATGCACCCAATATTTGGCTGGCGCGTGATTGTGCGCTGCTGTACTTTGGGCAATCTCACACTCATGGTGGGGAAACAGCAAATCCATGCCACCCCCGTGTATGTCAAAATGATCACCCAAATAACGGGCGCTCATCGCGCTGCACTCAATATGCCATCCCGGAAATCCTTTGCCCCAAGGACTGCTCCACTGCATGATATGTTCAGCAGATGCTCGCTTCCACAAAGCAAAATCATTGGCGCTGCGTTTCTCATCCTGTCCCTCCAAAGAACGACTCTGATTGCCCGCACCGGCCTGCAAATCTTCCAATACTCGGCCACTTAATTGACCGTAATGTTGTTGTTCGCTATAAGCCATCACATCAAAATAAACAGAACCATTGACCTCGTAAGCCAATCCTTTGTCGATGATGGTTTGAATCATTTCAATCTGCTCGATGATGTGTCCAGTTGCCCTCGGTTCAATGCTGGGCTTCAGCACATTGATCTTGTCCATCACCCAGTTATAGGAATCGGTATAGGCTTGCGCTACCTCCATGGGCTCCAGCTGCTCAACTTTCGCTTGTTTTGCCAACTTGTCTTCTCCCTCATCCGCATCACCCACCAAATGACCAACATCGGTAATGTTGCGAACATACCGCACCTTGTTGCCCTGCAGAATCAGGTATTTTCGCAACACATCAAATACTATGGGACCGCGCACGTGCCCCAAATGCGGGGGACCATACACTGTAGGGCCACATACATAAATACCAACATGTTTGGGCGTGATGGGCTCGAAAGGCTCTATTTTATTGCTGAGGGTATTATACAGATGTAACGTATTCATAAGAAAAATTGTACAACCTTAACGGCTGGCATACATGGCTTGGTAATAATCGGCATAGGCACCAGAGGTTACGCGATCCAACCACTCGTTGTTCTCCAAATACCAATCGATGGTCTTTTCAAATCCTTGGTCAAAAGCAACACTGGGCGACCATCCCAATTCGCTTTCCAGCTTACTCGCGTCGATGGCATAACGGAAATCGTGTCCTTTGCGATCAGTAACATAGGTAATCAGTTTGGCTGAATCGCCTGCAGACCTGCCCAGTTTGCGGTCCATGATCTCGCACAATTTGTGCACCAAATCAATGTTCTTCCACTCGTTGTTACCCCCAATGTTATAGGTTTCACCATCCCGACCATCAAAATAAATGGTCTCAATGGCGCGCGCATGATCTTCAACCCACAACCAATCGCGAATGTTCTCACCTTTGCCGTAGACGGGCAAGGGCTTGTTGTTGGTGATATTGTGAATCATCAAGGGAATCAACTTCTCCGGAAATTGATGGCTACCATAATTGTTTGAGCAATTGCTGATGACTACGGGTAATTTATAGGTTTCATGGTAAGCGCGAACAAAGTGATCTGAACTCGCTTTCGATGCGCTGTAGGGTGAGTTGGGATCGTAAGGCGTTTCTTCGGTAAATTTCCCATCATCGCCCAGTGTGCCGTACACTTCATCGGTACTTACATGATAGAAACGACCATTTTCGGTATCGCCATAGGCCTTGTAAGCATTCAACAACACCACGGTACCTACGACGTTTGTCATGACAAAGTCAATGGGGTTCGTGATGCTGCGATCCACGTGACTTTCCGCAGCCAAATGAATCACCCCATGGATGGTTCTGGAGGAAAACAATGATTCAACCGCTGCTTTATCTGTGATGTCGATGCGTAAAAACTCATAATTACTCGCTTGTTCGATGTCCTTCAAATTCTCAAGGTTACCGGCATAAGTCAGCACATCCAAGTTGATGATGTGCAAATCGGGGTGATTGTTTACGAATCTCCTTACGACATGACTGCCGATAAACCCTGCTCCGCCTGTGATTATGATGTTCTTTTTACCCATGAAATTTCAAAATTACTATGTTCTGTTGGCTTTATACTGAAAACTTTGTGTTACTCTGGCGTCACTGATTTAATGATCACTCTCAATGGGGCATAGGGGGGCACGCCCGCACGACCACGGTTGCCGTATCCGCTGGCCGATGTCACCAAAAACTCACCCTCTTCACCCGCATTCAAATAGAAAGGCAAAATGTTCAAGCATTTTACATCGTAAATGGCCAAGGCAGATTCGAAGGGATCCGTATCCACCTTTTCCGCGCGATACAGCCTTCCTTCCATGGATGAATTCACGAGCAATGTGCCGTCAATGTTATATACTTCACAATGAAATGATGCGGCCTTCGCGCTCTTTAAACTCGGGGCGTTTTCCAGTCGGCGATGCGCAATATCATATACCCCATCCTTCAGTTTGATGCGATACTTGATCATTTTCGTTGAGTCCAACAACCAACCACCATCGGGCAAATTTGCCACCCCGTTCTTCGCAGCATAATCATCAATCAACATATTTTCTGCCATTATCCGATTCAAAAATTTCTGATTGCGATAGGCATCGTAATCCTCGGCAGTTAACACGCGATCCACCCGGATGATAAAACGCGCTTCTTTGCCTGATTCCAACAAACCAATCAGGGGTGAACCCCCAATTTTTTGTTTCAAACTATCCGTGCTAATTTTTACCTCCATTTCAGTACCGCTTCCCATCATCATTAGGGCCTCTAACAATTCGTTTTTGGCTTGCATGGGATAGGGAAGTTCTTCCAAAGTATCCGATTTAAAACTGTTCTCCAGGGTATCTCCGCCAGGGCCTATCAGCATGTGATTCAACAACATAAAATGATGGGGCCCATACGGTTTTTTCAGGGGCTCTCCTTGGGTAAATTTGTAGACCAAACCTTTCTCAGAGGTGTTAAATCCACCGTTGCACGCCCACAAAAGCATCATCGAAAGCAAAAAAGCATATGCGGCAAGGTTTGATTGTTTTGCGTTGATTTTCATTGGTTTGTATAATTGAAAAACGAGTTTCTCTTGCAATTTATTGAAATCATTAAATAGCCAATAGTTGATTTCGGTATTCCCAAACCACCTTCTTGAATTTGGCTACGGTGGCCTCAAGGGTGTCTGTGCTTTGTCCGCCCGCCGCATTCCGGTGTCCGCCTCCCTCAAAATACTTACTCGCCAGTTCATTGGCAGGGAAATCGCCTTTGCTTCGGAAACTCATTTTTACACGCTCGGTTCTATCGATAATGAGCACACTCAAAACGATGTCTTTCAAACCCAAACCAAAATTCACCAACCCTTCCGTATCACCCGTTTGCACATTAAATTTTCGCAATTCATCGCGATCCAGATAAATCAGGGCTGTTTTACATTCGGGAATGATTTCTAGCTTTTTGTACAAACTGTATCCAAACAAGCGACTTCTGTCGAGTGAGAAAACATCATATATGTTGGCATGAATGACCAAGTGATCCGCCCCGTGTTCCATCAAATCTGCCGCCAATCTGAGGGTGACAGGCGTGGTGTTATTGTGCTGAAAATTGCCTGTATCCGTCATCAGACCTGTGTAAAGACAAGTAGCAATGGAAGGTGAAACGTGATTGGCACCAAACTGCGATGCAATCCACTGGTAAACCAACTCACACGTGCTTGATGCTTCGTGATTCCAATATGTGTAATGGGCAAATTCTTCCGGCTCCAAATGGTGATCTATCATCACTTTTTCAGCGCGAGCAACCCGCACCAAATGACCCAATTGATTGATCCGAGAGAGGCGATTGAAGTCTAAGCAGAAAATCACATCGGCATTTGCAATTTTATTCGCAACCAATTCAGGGTCTTTTTCGAAATCCAACACCCGCTCATTTCCCGGTAACCAGAACAAATTCTCTGAATAGTCTGTGGGTGTACAAACCACCACATCTTCAACAAACTCGCGCAAAAAGCCCCATAATCCCAAGGTAGAACCCATGGCATCTCCGTCGGGTTTGTGGTGGGTGGTGATGACAATTGATTGGATTTTTCGTTCGTTCAATTGCTGAACCAAGGGGGCTGTGGTGTTGATTAACATGAGATTGTACAAAAATACGCCAAACAGAAGGTATTTTTGCGTGCTAATGGGTACCGAAAACCATCAACTAATTACTTTGTCGAATGGCTTGAGGGTTGTACATCAACGTGTGCGGGGAACCCAACTGGTCCATGCCGGATTTTCCATCAACACAGGGAGCAAGAACGACGACCAATATCCGGGGCTTGCCCATTGTTTGGAGCACATGTTGTTCAAAGGCACCGAGCATCGAAAAACCATCCATGTATTGAATCATTTGGAAGTTGTGGGCGGCGAACTCAATGCCTACACCACCAAGGAAATCACAACCATATACGGCACAACGCAAGGCAAACACCTTTCACGACTCACCGATATTCTATGCGATGTAATCTTTCGATCAACCTTTCCATCGCACGAGTTGGAAAAAGAGAAAAAAGTGATTGTCGATGAAATCAACATGTACCTCGATACCCCCGAGGAAAACATTTTTGATGAATTTCAAGAGCGGGTTTTCGAAGGACATCCCCTGGCGCACAACATTTTGGGCACCGAGGCGTCGGTGAATACCATCCAACAACAACAACTTTTCGATTTCGTCAAAACCCACTATCGATATGAAAACATGGTCTTTTCTGTGGTTGGAAACGTATCCATCGAAAGGGTTTTGGCTGCACTTGATCGGTTTTTACCCAAAGAGCTTGATACCGTTGGCCCATCAGCAAAAGGAAATCGTTTAACCCTTGAAACCATTCCCGCATTTACGCCCCAAAAGACGTTTGTTGAAACCAAAAAAACTGATTTCAACCAAGCCTACGCCATTTTGGGAAGCTTGGCCTATGAAATTGACCATCCCAAGCGCTGGACGCTGTTATTGCTCAACAATTTCTTCGGCGGTCCCGTCTTGAACAGTCGCTTAAATCTTGCCATTCGGGAAAAGTATGGTTACACTTATAATGTGGAAAGTGGCTACAGCACATTCACAGAAACGGGTTTGTTTCATTGCTTCGTCGGCAGCGAACCCAAGTACATTGAAAAGTCTGTTTCACTGATATTCAAGGAATTGAAAAAAATTAGGACGCAATCTTTGGGCAGTCTCCAACTATCGCGCGCAAAAAATCAATATGCCGGTCAGCTCGTTTTGTCAAACGAAAATCGCAGCGGCTTGATGATGCATCTGGGACAAAGCATCTTGCGCAAAGGCAACGCCACGAAAATTGAACAAGCCATTGAATCCATACAGCGTGTTACAGCCTCTGACATCATGGATGTGGCCAACGAAATCCTTCGCGAAGAACAGTTTAGTCAACTACTTTACGTTCCCGAAGATTAGCCTTCCAAAGTTGGCATCCCTTCAACGCCAAGGGAATATACACCGCATACAACAGGGCCGTGATGAAGTTGTTGTTTAAGATGTACATCGGTACATAAATCAAATCGACCAATATCCATAGGTACCAATGCTGAATCCAGCGTTTTCCTTGCATATACAATGCACAAATACTCAGGATAAACAGCGCAGCATCGATATACAAAAAGCGAGGGGCTTGGAATGACCCCGGAGAAATCCACTGTTGGATGGTCCCGCTTTTGACGAAAAAGGTCCAAGGGATGTACAAAATCAACCCAATGACTAAAACCGGCAACCATTGTTTTGTTTCAGCAACGAGGGGTTGATTCAATGTTTCAGTAGACAGTTTTTCAGTGGCTTTCAGCATTTTGTTTTGCGAGCCACTACGACTCCACTTGTACCACCCAAAAGCCTGAAATCCCAAAAAGATTACATTGAGAAAGGCATCGGAATACAAAGCGCTTTGGTAAAAAACCACCACATACAACACCGATCCTGCCATCGCTACGGGCCAGTTGAGAATGTTGTTTTTGGCGGCGAGCCAAACACACCAGAACGACAAAATTGCAGCCACCAACTCGGTGTTCGTGAAAGTAATTTTTTGCAGCCACTGTGGCAGGGCGGTGAGCAATGGAATCATGGGGTGTCCCGCAAAAATACGTTATGGCAAGTCTGTATTTTCCAATTTGAAAAGCAAACTCCTTTCGCCTAACTTTGTTTACCTAAAGAAATAATAGACAAGACCATGTTCGAATTACCTGCACTTCCCTACGCACACAACGCCTTAGAGCCACACATTGATGCAAGAACCATGGAGATTCACCACGGCAAACACCATCAAGCGTATGTCAATAACCTCAACAATGCTGTAAAAGGAAACGCGGCAGAGGGAGTTTCATTGTTGGATTTGGTCCACAATATCTCCAAATACACCCCTGCCATCAGAAACAACGGTGGTGGTCATTGGAACCATTCCTTCTTTTGGGGGATTATGGGCCCTGACGCAGGCGGACAGCCAACGGGAGCCCTGATGGATGCCATCGTGACTTCATTTGGTTCTTTCGATGCGATGAAAGAGCAATTCAACAGTGCAGCAACAACGCGCTTTGGAAGCGGCTGGGCTTGGTTGATTGTTCACGACCACAAATTGGTTATTACATCTACGCCCAACCAAGACAATCCATTGATGGATATCGCGGAAGTGAAGGGCGCGCCCATTTTGGGACTGGATGTTTGGGAACATGCCTACTATTTGCATTACCAAAACCGCCGTCCTGATTACATCGGTGCATTTTGGAATGTTGTAAACTGGTCAGCAGTAAACGCCCATTTTGAAGCTGCAACAAAGTAATTATTCACTTCAATCTTATTTGTAACTACGCTGTTAAAGCAAAAAACCCCGGGCAAGCCCGGGGTTTTTTTATGCATCATGCAAAAAATTATTTCATGCCCGCTTCTGCAGCTGCCTGCATCAAAGCACGGGTTGTCTTAACTGTCAAAATCGCGTTTGCGGGCGAATCCAACAATTCGAAACCAGAAACTTCAACGTGAGCCACTTTTGCAGACTGACCAATTTCCAAAGTATCAATGCTTACATCGATGAAATCAGGCAAGTTCTTGATCAAGCCTCGAACACGCAAGCGGTTCAATTTCTTCACCAATTTACCACCTGCACGAACTCCCGGAGCGTTACCAACCACGCGAACTGGAATTTCCATGATCACGGGCTTGCTCTCATCAACTGCAACAAAATCGCAGTGAATAATCATGTCTGATACGGGGTGGAATTGAATATCTTGCAGAATGGCATCATAGTTTTTGCCATCCAATTCAATTTTTACCTTGTAAACATTGTGGGTATACACCAAGTTTTTGAAATCTGCTTGGTAAACAGCAAAGTTGATATTGCCGTCTGCCAAACCATACATGTTGCAAGGAACCTTGCCTTCAGTACGCAACACTTTTGCAGTGCGGGTACCTACTTCTGAGCGCAATTCGCCTTTAAGAAAAATGGTTTTCATCTTTATATACTTATCTAATTAATTACTTGAGTTCAATTTTGGTCTGGTGAGCAAACACTTGCTTAAACAATGAGCTAATACTTCCATGCTCATGTACATTGCGAATGGCTCTGGCGAACAACGGTGCCACCGAAACCACCTTAATTTTATCTGAATGCTGCTTCAACGGAATGGTATCAGTAACAACCAACTCCGTCAAAACTGAATTTTCAATGTTCTCGTATGCCTTGCCGCTCAATACGGGGTGACAGCACAGTGCCCTTACAGATTTCGCACCTTTGTCCATCAACATCGCCGATGACTTACACAATGTTCCACCTGTATCAATGATATCATCGATCAGCACCACATCTTTTCCTTCCACATCCCCAATCACGGTCATATTCGCAATTTCATTGGCCTTCTTACGCTCCTTATCACATATAATCATGCCCAAATTCAAGATTTTGGCAACTTCGCGAATACGGTTTGATGCGCCTACGTCCGGTGCAGCAATCACAATGTTTTCTTGGGGCAATGTTTTGATGTAAGGCGCAAAAATGATCGAGCTTTCCAAATGATCCACAGGCACATTGAAGAAACCTTGAATCTGTGGCGCATGCAACTCCATGGTCATCACGCGATTCGCACCCGCTGTTTGCAACAAATCAGCCACCAACTTTGACGCGATTGATACACGGGGCTTGTCTTTGCGATCTTGGCGGGCAAATCCGTAGTAGGGAATCACCGCTGTGATATAATTGGCACTCGCACGCTTTGCTGCGTCGATAGCCATCAACAACTCCATCAAATTGTCTGAGTTGGGATAGGTGCTTTGCACAATAAATATATCGCATCCACGAATGCTCTCATTGAAATTGGGCTGGAATTCCCCATCGCTGAATCGCGAAACGGTCAAATCACCTGGGACAGATCCATAAAAATCACAGATGTCCTGGGTCAGGGCGGCAGACGCACTGCCTGCAAAAATTTTAACGGGGTGTATAAGTGATGTCATAACTGTTTTACTTTCTCTCTGGCTGTGTTTTCACACACCGGATATCATCAAACCTTCAACTTGTTGCCCTACTAGGATTCGAACCTAGACGTACGGTACCAAAAACCGCTGTCCTGCCGTTAGACGATAGGGCAATTTTTTTAGGACTGCAAATATACGATAATTTCTTTTTCCCGCTATGTATTCAGAAAATTATTGAACCAACAATACTTCTGTAATACGCTTTTCACCCTGGGATAACTGCACGTAATAATTGCCTTTCCTCAAGCCAAATACATCCATATTAACCAAATAGGTGCCATGTCCATGCCACTCGTCTTTCAATATCTTCAGCAACTGTCCGGTAGCATCAAACACACTCAACTTCACATGTCCGGATTCCGTAAAATAGGATATTTTAGTGCTCTCCACAGCAGGATTAGGGTAAATTTGATTCAACGATATGCGACTCACCAAATCAATATAATCCTCCACGCTCGCTTTGTTTGCTTTGAAAATGGGTAGGGTGTTGAAATCCTTACCACCCATGGCTGCTTTTACATCGGCTGCCGGCAACTCAAACCAATCGGTAAGTACAGAGGCATATACTTGCCGAAAATCATACTGCATGGGCAGGTTGTCGTTCACGGTTACCGTTGAAGGAATGGTCGGGTTTGCGCCAATCACACCATTTTGAACCGCTTTCCCAAACACAAACATTGGGGCTGCCGCGCCGTGGTCAGTGCCATTGCTTGCATTGCTCATCACACGTCTACCAAATTCGCTGAAGGTCATTCCCACAACCCGGTCTTCCAATCCCAACAATTTGATGTCGTCTTGAAATGCCGCAATTGCATCGCCCAATTGTTGCATCAAAGTACCGTGTAATCCTACGCTGTGGTCCGCGCTGTCTACCTGTTCGCTGTGGGTATCAAATCCGCCGATGCTCACCATATATACAGGGGTTTTCAAACCACCGCTGATTAATTTCGCAACGATTTTCAGCTGATCGGCCAATTGCTGACGTCCGCCTGTGGGATATTTGGTTGATTTATTCGTTCCCTTTGTCGCAGCATTCTTAATTACCGTCGCGTATTGATTGGTCTGTTGCGCCATCAATCGCAAAAAAGCCAATTCATTGCCGGCCGGGGTATTTGGTGTAGGATCCGTGGTGCCATTCGCCAAATTATAAAATGTGGTGGGATCGGTGATCGCCATGCCCATATTTACTTCTGGTCCCATAAATGCCAGCGACACCATTTGGCCAATTTGTATCGCCAACGGATCAGGCATCGCGGTGGTTGGGTAACCTTTTGGATAACCTGTATACTGTCCATCCAAATATCGCCCCATCCATCCTGTTGTCCAGTTTTCATTGCTATCTGAACCACTCATCCAAATATCTGCGGCCCTAAAATGCGAATAATTGGGATTGGGATATCCCACCGCCTGTATCGCACTCAACATGCCATCGTTGTACAAATCGCGCAGCCCAGTGAGCTTTGGGTGCAATCCAGCCGCGGGCTTGTCCCAAAAAGGCAATACCTTATCCTCTTGGATCAAAATATTGTTTCTGGCCTTACTCAAGTTGGAATATTGATCCATGGGAATTAATGTATTCAGTCCGTCATTTCCGCCCGACAAATTAATAATAACCAATACTTTACCATCGGCACTTCGCCTACCCAACGATCTCAGCAATGGTGAATCTTCGAAGGTTTTCACTCCCATGCCATTCAATGTCAAGGGCAAAACGGTTCCAGCGGCGGCGCTTGCTTTAAAAAAGGATCTGCGTTTCATGGCTTATGACAATTGGTATTCTGAGAGATTCATGATGGACTTGATCAAATATTGTATTTTCACCGTAGCAGTAGACTTTGCCGCGGTGTAATTTGGATCAGAAGGGTCGGTGGCGGCGCGGTATTCATCGCTCCAATTGTAATCTGGGATACCGCCTGGCAATAAAATTTCTTTGAGTGTAGCGGTTTGGGCAGCACTAATCGACATTGGCAATAAATGCAAAACGCACCCTGCAATCAAATCATCTGCATTGCCGGGATTACTCAATTGCTTGGTAAAAATCCAAACATCCGCAATCATGGTATACGTTCCCACTTTATGTCCGATAAACAACAAATAATCAGTAAACTGGTTCCGCTTGGGCAATGTATCGCTGTTAATCCAACTGCGATGGAACAAGGGCTTTTGATACCATGCAGGCCATCCTGCAACATTTGGTGGATCTCCCAAATTCAACTGGGTTAACTGCCCAAAATTCATGCCCATTTGATACATCTGATACAGCAAGAAATAATCTGTAGACGCAGGAAATTTCAATTCCATTTCCCTGCAAAACCCAACTTGCTGGGTGATGGGGTCTTTGATTACACAAGCCCGATTCCAAGAATCAAAAAAGTGTTCACTCATCAACAGCGTTTTCAGAACGGCTTTGATGCTATAACCACTGTCGCGGAAGACCTTGGCCAATGGCACAATCACATTGGTTTCAACCGTTTCGTCAATTTCATAATACACGAAATACTCGTACAACTTCCGGCAAAGGAACAAGGCCACTTCATCCACCTTGAAAATCATTGTAAGCAGTTCGTCCAATTCGGTTTTACCCGCGTTGATTCCCGTCTGACCTTTGATCACGGTATTTCCGTAAAACGAACTGAATTGCTTATCGGAACTGTCGTGGTTCACACTCACAAAAGCTGTACTAAATGGATTCGTTAGTGGGTTGATGCTCCACCCTGTCAATACCCTCGCCATCGCTTTCACATCGTCTTCGGTGAACTTGCTGTTCGGTCCTTTGCCCAATGTAAATAGTTCTTGCAGTTCGCGAGCATAGTTCTCATCAGGGGCTTTTTTTGTGTTCAAACGGCCGTTGAGATAGAACAACATTGCAGGGTCAATGGTCACTGCGCGCGTTAAATCTTTGAAATTGCCCAAGGCATGCGTATACAACACTTTGGTGTATACATAACAAGCACGGGCATCGGGTATTTCCAAAAATTGTATTGCGAAATGATTGTGCCAAAACAAAACCATTTTGGTTTGAATATCTGGCGACTGTGTAACCATTTGTCCCCAAAACCAAGACTTGACACTGCCTTTTCTATAGGGCTCAACAGCGGGATCCAAAGCGGCATTCACCCATGTTGAACCATAAGGCACATTGGGATCGTTCACCAGATTTCCGTAGTTGTTGACGGGTGGATTTGGCAAGGTTGT
>SXYY01000060.1 GCA_005788145.1 Bacteroidota bacterium | reverse complement strand
GTGGATGTCTTCCTCAAAGCAGAACACATCAACGAGATTTTTACCATACCCGGATTTAATACCCGATACCAATACATCGCCGGATACCCCATCCAGCCGTATCGCATCCGCTTCGGATTGAATTGGACATTCTACAATTGATCCTCGCACGCGGTGCCGAGTTTCAGAGCCCCAATTAATGCGCTTCTAGCCAGTTGTTGCCCTTGCCAGATTCTACCAACACGGGTACGTCCAAAGTCATCGCGCCTTCCATCAAAGCCTTGATTTTTGGCTCTACATAAGCCAACTCTTCCGCGGGTACATCGAAAAGCAATTCATCATGCACTTGCAAAATCATCCGCGACTTCAATTTTTCGGCATTCAACCAATCGTGAATTTGAATCATCGCCAACTTGATCATATCCGCCGCACTCCCCTGAATGGGTGCATTGATCGCATTTCGCTCCGCAAAACCACGCATCACCGCATTCGCCGATAAAATATCGCGCATGTATCTCCGTCTACCCAAAATGGTCTCTACATACCCCTGCTCCCTGGCCTTGTTCACTGTATCGTCCATGTATTCCTTGATACCCCCAAACTGCTTGAAATAGTTCTCAATGATTTCCTTGGCCTCACCACGGGAAATGCCCACGCGCTGACTCAAACCAAAGGCTGAAATGCCATAGATAATCCCGAAATTGACCGTTTTCGCCTTCCTCCGCATCTCTTTGTCCACCTCGTCCAAGTTCACACCCCAAACTTTCGCCGCCGTGGCTGTATGGATATCCAAGCCCTGCTTAAACGCTTCTTGCATCCCTGCATCGCCACTCATGTGCGCAATGATTCTCAGCTCAATCTGCGAATAGTCACAACTCAACAACACCGTTTCAGGTCCTTTCGAAACAAACGCCTTCCGAATCTCCCGGCCCAACTCTGTGCGAATGGGGATGTTCTGCAAGTTGGGATTCTGACTACTCAACCGCCCCGTTGCCGCAACCGCCTGATTAAAATGCGTATGCACCCTACCCGATTGCGCATCCACCAACAAAGGCAATGCATCTACGTAGGTGCTCTTCAATTTCTGCAAAGCCCTAAAATCCATGATGTGCTGTACAATGGGATGCTTACCCAACAGCGCATTCAACGTTTCTTCATCGGTTTGATACTGCCCCGTTTTCGTCTTCTTCGGCTTATCTGAAAGCTTGAGTTTATCAAACAAAATGGTTCCTACTTGCTGTGCCGATGCGATATTAAACACTCCGCCCGCTTCCTGAAAAATGTTCGCCTGTACCCCGCGAACTTGCTCCAACAATTGATTGCTGTAATCTTTCAAGAAGTCCACGTCCACACGCACGCCCTGCCGCTCCATCGCCTCCAATACCACCACCACAGGCATTTCCACATCCATCAACAGCCCCAACAAACCGCGTTCTTCCAATGCAGGCTTGAGAACACCATAGAGTTGAAATGTGACATCAGCATCTTCCGCCGCATATTCCGCAATGGCCGATAACTCCACATCGCGCATCGATCCCTGTGATTTACCCTTTTTTCCGATCAATGTCTCGATGGAAACAGGCGTATATCCCAAAAACTTCTCACTCAACAATTGCATGTTATGTCGCTGGTCGGGCTCCAATAAATAATGCGCCAACATGGTGTCAAACATCGGCCCAGCCACCGTAACCCCATAATTCTGCAAAACGGTGATGTCGTACTTGATGTTCTGGGCGATTTTTAATTTACTGGACGACAATACCCCTTTAAATCTTTCTACCAAAGCCACAGCCTCATCGCGGTTCGATGAAACCGGCACATACCAACCTTTAAAGGCGGCCGTGCTGAACGACAGTCCCACCAATTCAGCGTGCAACGATTCAACATCCGTGGTTTCTGTATCAAAGCAAAATTCCTCAGCTCCATTCAGTTCTTCAATTAAGGCCAATAGCAATTCTTCGGTATCCGCAACGCGATATTCATGCGCCACATCCTGAATGGTTTTATACACCGCAACCTCGACTTCCGATACCGCATCTTCATCGTCCAATACCTGATCGAACATCGACGTTTGATTGGCCGGTTGTGGTTTTACTTTCTTGGGCGATGTCTGGGCGATGGGATTGCCAAACAAATCAACACCTCCGCTGCGACTCGGCGATGAGTCACCAATTACCGCTGCGGACGCCTCAGCAAATCCACCCGATTCTCCCAAAACGCGACGCATCAAGGTTCTGAACTCCAATTCCTCAAAAACTTCGCGCAATATTGGTTCATTCACGGGTTCCATTTTCAGCCCTTCCAAGTCCAATTCAATCGGTACCTGCGTATCGATGGTAGCCAGCCATTTGCTCACCTTGGCTTGCTCAGCATATGTGCGGAAATTCTCCTGCATCTTGCCCTTGAGCTTGTCGGTGTTTTCCAAGATGGCTTCCATGCTGCCGTATTCTTGAATCAACTTTTTGGCTGTTTTTTCACCCACTCCGGGCACACCGGGAATGTTGTCCGATGTATCACCCCAAAGCCCCAAAATATCGATCACTTGCTTTGGATCGGTAATTTCCCACTTCTTCAAAATCTCTTCCACACCCAAAATCTCATCGCCATTACCCATCCTCGCAGGCTTATAAATTTTCACATTGTCGCGCACCAACTGACCGAAATCTTTATCGGGCGTCATCATAAAAACATCATATCCCAAATCGCCCGCTTTCCATGCCAATGTCCCAATGATATCATCAGCCTCATAACCATCCATCGTAATGACCGGGATGTTGAATCCCTCAATAATACGGAAAACATAGGGGATGCTCTTGCGCAAATCCTCCGGCATTTCTTCCCGCTGAGCCTTGTAAGCCTCAAATTGGATGTGGCGCTGCGTTGGGGCAGAAGTGTCAAATACCACCGCCAAGTGGGTGGGCTTCTGTTTCTTTATCACTTCCAACAATGTGTTGGTAAAACCCATCATCGCACTGGCATTCAAGCCGGTACTGGTAATGCGAGGATTCTGAATAAAGGCAAAGAAGGCGCGGTAAATGAGCGCCATTCCATCGAGTAAAAATATTTTTCCGTTCGACATGTAATCAAAGGAGCAAGTTACGCAGAATGCCCCCAAATTACATGTTAAAGCGAATTGATATTTCGATTATTACGGCTTTTTGACGAAGCCCAAACTTACCCCGTTTATGCAGTATCTGAGTCCCGTGGGCTGTCCGTATCCATCATTGAAAACATGACCCAAATGTCCGCCACAACCACTACAAACAACCTCCACGCGATTCATGCCATGTGATAAATCCGGGATCTCCTTCACTTTAGACTTGTCCATGGACTGATAAAAACTGGGCCATCCGCAACCCGCATCAAATTTGGTTTCACTGGAGAAGAGTTCCTGTCCACAGCCATTGCATACATAGGTGCCTGCCTCCCATTGCGTTTCAAATTCACTGGTGAACGGACGCTCTGTGCCTTTTAATCGCAATACCCGATAGGCCTCGTCGCCCAATAACTGCCTCCATTCTTCCTCAGTTTTCTGAATTTTATATGTCATCGTATCTTTTCTACCCGTATCCTGTGCCTCATTTGTTGAGGACGTTCCTTGAGAAACACAAGCACCCTGAACACCCAAAAGTGCAATGAATAGCGTAAGGGTCCATGGCTTAACTTGCTTCATGTATTTACAACAAAAATGTTTCACAAAGGTTGTAAGTTCGCGAGCCCAATGAATTTTTTCAGCCATTTTCTTATCGATCACAAGCCAGAATCTCCCTCCTATAGTGTGGCGCTTGTAATGCCGGATTTGCTCCGCAATTTCACCCCGAAGTCGTGCAAATTCAATTTTGAGGCAAAAAGACTTGAAATGGTTGTGGGCGACAGGCCGAGTCTAATAAATTTTTTCTCGGGTTGCATTCAACACATTGAGCGCGATAAAGCCTTTCATCAATCCCATTTCTTTGAACAAAGTTATGCTTCCATACGGGATGAATGGAAAGCAACTTGTTTGAAATTCAACATTCCTAAATATTGGTTTTCACTTCATGTTTTAATTGAGATAATGTTGGATAAATATTTTATAGATAATCATATAGAAAAATTACATTTATTTTATTATCAACTTCAAAATGAGAGAAATACTGTTGAAGAAGCCCTTGAAATATTGCAACACCCACAGCCCGATATCTTTCTTGAGCGATACGACCGTTTTTGTCAATCTCAATACCTATTTCACTACCAAGATATCAATCGTGTTGCCTTTGCCTTACACAGAATTTACATGCAAATTGGACTCAATGATCAATGGTATGAATTACACGAGTCTGCCATTGTCAAAGCCATCAATACCATCTACGAAAGTTGGAGTAAAAAACTCCCAGCACTTGGCTTAGACGTAATACAGCGTCGCGACGAGGCCCATCAGTAAACCCCAACCCATCAATTCTTTCCACCAATAGCGTTTCTCGCCGGTGAAGAAATAAGCAATCAATATAGCAGCCGGAAAAGCTGTAAGCAAATGAAAGCTCTTTAGCTCCCGCCAATGCAAGGCCAACAACAATAGGCTGTAGACAAAAAACAATATCACCACCAACTTACCTCGCCTAACCTCCACATTGTCGCTGAAATAATTGCCGCTCACCTTCATCAGCCCAAATAGTGCGACTACCAAAAAGGAAACATAGATGGTATACTTGGTGAGTACCCCCCAAATGCCATTGCTTAACCCATCGATGGTTAAAGGTGTTGTGGTGATGTTTGAAACTGCAGGAACATCCCATCCGTTGATGAAAATGAGCGATCGAAGCACATAGTATGGCAAAATCAATCCGAAAACAATCGCCAAAACATCGCGAATGACAATCGTTTTAAAAACCAACACGCATGATAATACAAACAACAAAATCAGCAAATGATCGGGTACAATCAATATCGCGATACCAAATGCCATCGCACTGTAAAACAACAAAACCGTTGAATAACCATCCCGCAATCGCAACAGCAAAATCAACCCCAAAAACACGAAAAAATTCCCAAAGTGATACTCAGTAACCAACATGTTTTCCAAATAAATGCTCTGCAACAAAATGAAAAAATAGGCCGGTAAGTATCCCACAGGGCGCATTATGGCGTGAGAGCGAACCATCTCGTTGATCATAAAAGCCAACGCAACCACCATCACCAACGATACGATCACCGATAAAACTGGCATTGAATTAATCCATGCCACCAAGGTAGCCAACATACCAGGTTTCGAAATGACAGCCTCCGGCGGAATGAACCAAAGCGCAGGGATGCGAATGGCAATTGCCATCAACATCACCAACAAAAGCGTAAGCAAACCGGGGTCCTTGAGTCGATTAATCATTTGAGAAAACTTGAAGCCAATGCCATTGTTTGTCGCGGTAAATTGGGACGGTTAATGTGCAATAATCGGTGTGTAAACCCTCATACGGCACAATCGAACCCGGTATATTTTCACTGCGAAACAGCCACTCTTTTTCCGATGCAAAGGTATTGTCAATTTTCACATGCATCACACGATTCATTTCACCTTCATCATCGTTGTAAACCACATTCAGTGAACCCGCGCAAACATAGTGGGTGAACCCATGTAAATAGGCATTCGAAGCTGAGCTGACTTGGTTTTTTCTTATCATCACCATGGTATCCAAAGCCCCTTCAGCATCCATGTACATCACTGCCACATCGCCGTAGTGATAAAATAATTTGCTGTTCGTTTGCGGCACCCCGTTTACATAATAGGTCTCCATTTGTCGGGTTTCATAGAACTGCTCTGCTAGCCAAACACAACCGCCATGACTCAACGGAATGATCTCGCGAATGAAATAATTTTCTGGCTTCGACATTTTTTTGGTTGACATCAAACCAGACATCTGTTTACAGTCCCAATCGCTCCATGTGTATGCGGTTAACAACCAACGACTGTTCGATGAATCTTGTGGGTTTTCTTCGGGGCGATATCGTCCGTTTACATGTCCAGACAATTCTGTTTGCTTCCAGTCCGACCAAAATCCACACAATAAAAATTCGTCCGAAGCCGGATCTAGCGATACGGCCAATTCGCGAATCATACCCACTGTGGCCAAACGCTGTTGATGCGTGCGGTATTTTTGTCTGGAAATCACATGAAAATGACTCTGCTCCTTTTTTGCATTGAATATGGTAAGCGGGACTTGGTCCTCGTAGACTAGGGCCATTTCTCCGTTCTTTTTTACTTCTGCCGAACGCCAAACCACCTCATCAATGCCATAATCAATGGAAAGTGCTACACGGAAACTATCCAACAAATTACCAGACTGATCCATGGTCAACCCATGAGCCAAAGTAAGCCTTCGTCCTTCCTCGCTCAACTCCGAAGACACCGAAAAAGCAAATAAACCCATCGCCCTTCGATCACCAGAAACCACAGTTTCCCAATTGGCGATTTCCATATCCACATTCGTCACCGTGAAGAGTTCTTTGGTGAACACCGATCCCAACATGTCAATTCCCAAGCGATGATAAAACAATCGGTAAACCTGCCGTTTCACTTTCACCGCGGAAATCCAATAGAAAAAAGAGTCCCCCAGAACCAACCGAAGAATGCGCTGTTTGCCCTGCGCTTCAATCTTTTTATCCGATTGAAAAATCATGTCTTGCGAATAGCGCTCCAGCACAAATCCAAGGCTCAACTCGGCATCGGAGGAATACGCGGTGTAAACCTGTCCATTTGATTCTCCCAATGCTTTACGATACTGACTTTTCTTTTGGGCCAATCCTGCTTGATTCGAAACAAGGGTTGTTTGGGCATACGCTGATGCCGAAAAAAAACCAAACAGTACCCAAATCAAAGCGCCGAAAACCTTCACCACTCAAAAATCAACCTAGTTGGTTGAATTCCCAAGCACTCGCGTAATTTTGCACTATATTTATTCTTGGCAACAACTCAATTGCATTCTACCGCAAATCATACCGAAACCGCCATTGTGGTTGGCGTTAACACCCCACAACAAGCAATTCCCATCGAGGAATCATTGTCTGAATTGGAACAATTGGTCCTCACATCAGGGGGTGAATCCAAAAAACGTTTCATTCAAAACCTTGAACACCCACAGCCCAAAACCTACGTGGGCAAGGGAAAACTGGAGGAAATCAAACAATATGTGATCAAACACAATATTGATTTGGTCATTTTCGACGATGAACTCACCCCCGCACAAGTGAGAAACATCGAAACGGAAATGGAGAATGCCAAAATCCTGAGCAGAACCCACCTAATCCTAGATATTTTCGCCAATAACGCCAAAACAGCCCAAGCAAAAACGCAGGTAGAGTTGGCACAGAGCATCTTCATGCTGCCGCGCTTGACCGGTATGTGGACCCACCTATCCAAACAAAAAGGAGGAATAGGCATGAAAGGGCCGGGAGAAAAGGAAATAGAAACAGACCGACGTGTGTTGCGCGACAAAATCGCATTGCTAAAAACCAAACTACAGGACATTGAAAAAATCGGTTTCACCCAAAGAAAATCGAGGGATGGTGTTTTTCGTTGCGCATTGGTGGGCTATACCAACGTTGGGAAAAGTACTGTCATGAATTTGTTGAGTCGATCCGATGTCTTGGTTGAAAACAAATTATTCGCCACGCTCGATGCCACGGTGAGAAAAGTGGTGATTCCACATCCAGATAACCAAGGCGGAATGATTCCTCTACTGCTTTCTGATACCGTTGGATTTATTCGCAAGCTCCCTACCTTGCTCATTGAAAGCTTCAAAAGCACTTTGGCAGAAGCCATGGAAACCGACCTGCTGATCCATGTAGTAGACATTTCCAATCCCGCATTTGAACAACAAATGATGAGTGTGAAAGAAATCCTTCACGAAATCGGAGCAAGCAACAAGCCAGAACTAATTGTTTTCAATAAAATTGATGCCTTCAAGGAGCCCGAAGAAGATGACTTTTTTGTGGGCTCAACCGGACTAACGTTGGAACAATTTGAAAAAAGTTGGATCGCCAAAGAAAATGCCCCTGCCGTTTTCATCTCCGCCCAAAACAACACCAACATCGAAAAGCTAAGGACAACCATCGTGGAAATGTTACAACAACAACAAAGGGCCAACCTTCGCTGACCCTTTTCAATTCCGTTACCAAAGATTAAAATTCATCTTCATTGAAGAAGTAGTCATCATCCGACGGATAATCACTCCAAATCTCTTCAATGCTCTCGTATGGCTCTCCGTCATCCTCAAGTTCTTGCAGGTTTTCTATAACCTCCAAAGGAGCGCCAGAACGTATCGCATAATCGATCAACTCATCTTTGGTGGCTGGCCATGGCGCATCGTCCAAATAGCTAACCAATTCAAGTGTCCAATACATAATTCTTACTTACCGCGAAAATAGATTTTTGATTCAGAAAAACAAGATGCAATTTGCAATTAAATTATGCATCCCGATTGGCAAGACGAAATACATGTATACTGCGAAAATGTAAGCTCCGCTGAAACGCCCTTTTTACAGGCAATCAATGAGTTCACATGGAAAAAAATGATCAATCCCCGTATGCTGTCGGGTCATTTACAAGGTCGATTTTTATCGTCGTTGGTTGCTTTGAAACAGCCCGAGTGTATCCTAGAAATAGGCACATTCACCGGATATGCCACTGCCTGCCTTCAAGAACAGCTCCCCCATGGTTCATCAATCCACAGCATTGAAGCCGACGCCGAAACCGCCCTCAAAACCCATCAATTTTGGCAACAACACCATCCATCACACCGCGTACAATGGCATGTTGGTGAAGCACTTGAGGTTATTCCTAAATTGAATATTCAGCCCGATTTTATTTTTGTTGATGCCGACAAACACAACTATACGCAGTACCTAGATTTGTGTCTGCCCCTAATGAAAACTGGCGGGGTGTTGTTGTTTGATAACACCTTGTGGAGCAAACGCGTAATCATCCAAAAAGACAGAGAAACTGACCGCGACACGCAAAACATGCATGCCTTTAATACCCATGCGAACACTTTACCCAATGTGGTCGTGGTCATGTTGCCCATCCGAGACGGAATCACCCTAATAACCAAACTCGGTTAGCCCCGGAGTTCGTCCAGCAAATCACTCAACAAGTCAAAATTGATGTCCGAGCGATGCAAAATTTGCGTTTGGCGCTCAGTAAGTATCGGTTGAATCTGTGATAACATGTGAAGACCTTGTTCGGTGATCACAATATTCATTTTCCTACGGTTGTCGTTGTCGATGCTTCGACCAATCAAACCCATCGCCAATAATCGATCACACAAACGAGTGATATCCGGGTTCTTGTCTAACATCACCTCCTTAATTTCAGAGGGGTTGACTGATTCCGGGTGTTTACCGCGCAATATTCTCAATACATTGTATTGCTGTGGGGTAATACCAAACGGTTTGTAGACATCGCGACATTCGCCCATCAACCAGTTGGCCGTATACATGATATTGAGCATCGCCTTGATTTGGGGCGACTCAAATCGTTTCTGTTTAATGGCTTCTTCTAGTTTCAACGCTGCGAATTATTAATATGCTACCGACAAATATGATCAAATATACCCAAATATACCGCATGTAAATTATCGTTGTACCTTTGTAGGGTGAATCTCCCATTTGAAAACACTGCAGACTTTGCTGCCCAATTAGACCAGCAAGATACACTTTCACAGTTCCGCGAACAGTTCATTTTCCCCAAAAATGAGCAAGGGAATACCCAAATTTACTTGTGTGGAAATTCATTGGGATTGCAGCCAAAAAGTGCCAAAGAAGCCCTAATGAACGAGCTGGAAGATTGGGCTCAGTGGGGTGTAGAAGGACATTTTCACGGAAGAAAACCTTGGTTTCACTACCACAAATTCCTCACCGATTACACAGCCGAAATCGCTGGGGCAAAGGCCCACGAAGTGGTTGTCATGAATCACCTTACCGTTAACCTGCACCTGTTGATGTTCAGTTTCTATAGGCCAACCTTTACCACAAATGCCGCCGGCGAAAAACAGCCCGCCCGTTATAAAATCATCATGGAAGCCGCCGCGTTTCCGTCCGATATGTACGCAGTTCAAAGTCAAGTAGAATCCTATGGTTTTCAGTACGATGACGCCGTAATTGAACTTTCACCCAGAGAAGGGGAATACACCCTGCGCAAAGAAGATATAATGAACGCCATCGCGGAAGCAGGAGATCAATTGGCTCTATCATTCTTCTCCGGTGTTCAATATTATACAGGACAATTATTCAATATACCTGCCATCACAAAAGCAGCACATGCAGTGGGTGCATTGGCCGGTTTCGATCTTGCCCATACCGCTGGTAATATCGATTTGCAACTCCACGATTGGGATGTTGATTTCGCCGCTTGGTGTTCCTATAAATACCTCAACAGCGGACCCGGTAACGTTTCCGGTGTATACATTCATGAAAAGCATGGACTCAATCCTGATACCCGCAGAATGTCGGGCTGGTGGGGCCATAAAGAAGATGTGCGCTTTTTGATGAAGCGAGGGTATATCCCAGAGCCCGGTGCGGCCGGATGGCAAATGAGCAATGCCCCCGTTTTTGGAATGGCCGTTCACTTGGCGAGTTTACAACTGTTCCACGAAGCTGGCATCGCAAACCTGCGTCAAAAAAGTCGCACGCTTACCGCATACCTCGAATTTGTATTGCTTCAAGCAAAAGCAGAAAATCCCGTTTTGCAATTTGAAATCATCACTCCCAACAACCCCGATGAGAGAGGAGCTCAATTGAGCTTGCTCACAGACGATAAGGGCAAGGCTTTGTTTGATTACTTGTTTAATAACCACATCGTGGCCGATTGGCGTGAACCCAATGTGATTCGTTTGGCACCCGCACCGATGTACAACAATTTCGCCGATGTATTCGCGGTTGGAAAAGCATTCAGGGAGTTCCCCGGGTGATTTTTAGGATTAACCTTGGAAGCGTTTGTCCTTGAACGATTCCCAATGCACACTGTTGTCAACGCCCAACACCTTGCGAATCTTTGAACGCACGTTGTGAATGTATTGGGGCGATACCCCTACGATGGCTGCGATGTCCTTGGATTTGTATCCATCAACGCTCAAGATAAAAATTCGCTTTTCGGTCAGATTCATGGCTTTTAACTGGGGATGCTGTTCCAAAATATCGCCCTGCTCCTTCAGTTTGGAATCGGCAATTTGTGGACGCGATGTGGTCTCTACTCGACCCAGTGCCTCCAATTCCTTTCTGAGTATTTCGATATCTGGCGAATTGCTCGTATTTAATACCTTCAACTTTTTGCTCAATTCCAAACTCTTCTCCATCACCAGTTCACTCAGACCGATAATTCTCGCATTTAACTCCTTTTCCTTCTGAAGGAATTCCTTTTCTTCAACCTGAACATGCAGCTGCATCTGCGCCCAATCTAGCTCCTTCTTTTTTGCTGTTTGTCGTGCCCACAAAAACAAAACCAACAAGAACAAGGTAAGTACCACCGACCCATACGTTCCAGCCAAATAACCGTTGATCTTTTTTTGCTGCAACATTTCCTTTTCGAAAGCAAACTGCTTCGTCTTCATGCTTTCAAAATCTTTCTTTGCTGTAAAATCGGCCCGCTTCACTGAATCATCCAACAGATGATACTTGTCTTTATAATCATTGGAAATCAATAAAGATTCATAGGCTTGAGACATTTTCTTACCGTCTTGCTGATAAATGGCCGATAACAAGCGGTGATGGTTCGAGGATGCCATTGGATTCTCCTCAAATTGCTCCTTGAATCGATTCTTCCAAGATTCCAAACTATCCGCTTTCAGTACATCTTTCTCCGATGCAATGGATGTCAGTAAAAATGGTTCCAACCGCGTCACCGCGCCGAAGTAATCATCCGAAATCCAATCGATACGTTCACCAATCAATTTTGGAATGGAACTTGGCGATTTTTCTTTCAAATAATTCAATTGATTGGCCAAATGATGAATTCGTAAACTACCGAGTACAGTGGAATCGGGCAGTTGCATTAACAGGGATTTTGTCTCTTCCAACCGACCTAAATGCAAGTTCAACTCGATGCGATTAATCAAAACCAATTGCCTGGAATAGCGGTCGCGCGCTTTGGCCAAGACATCTTCGTTTTTCTTCCAAAACACCTCCGCCTCTTGGTAATTCCCCTCAACAATTTTCACGGAAATAATGTTTCCAATCAACTCTGCTGGGGCACCTTTGCCCGAAGGATAAGTAGAATAAACCTCCAAAAAATATTTCGAAGCAGCGCCGTAAAGCGATTCATTGAAACAAATAGAACCAAGTTTATTCAGAAAAAATCTCCGCTTAACAACGTCTCTATGTCGAATCGCCTCTTCCAATCCCTTGGTCAAATAGTTCTTTGACATTTTCAAATCACCCCGAGTCAAGTGATACATGGCGATTAATTCGAAATAACTACACCGGTTATTGCCCAATGGCATAATTTTTTCCGCTTCCTGAATGTAAAATACCGCAGAATCCATTTGCCCTTGTGCCAAGGAGACCAGTCCGTGACCAACATACATACTCGCAATACCATATTCTGTATTATCCCGACCAATTCGATCGTTCATATAGGATAATAACTTCTCATATGAATCCTTTTGATCGTCGTAATATTGAGCAACCTTGTCGTAACCAACCGATTCATACTTTGCAGAGGGCAATTTATCTAACATTGTAATCACAGAATCTACTTCTATCGCCTGCTCTATTTCATCGCGATAAAAGTCCTGGTCTGAATCAGACAACAAATAGAAAATCAATAAGATAACAACAGATATTGCCGCTGTAAAAATCCATTTATATTGCTTCAATAGCGTAATTAGGTATCCCATAAAATCTACCACAAAAATAACAACCTTTTTATTGTGTTTTGCCGATATAGGTTGGTAATTGTTAGAAATTATGAATTATTTCATCGAAAAATACAATGTTAACATTTCTAACATTTCGGTGATAAAAATCAATTTTAAAACAATTGACGAATTCTGATGAATAAAAACCAAAAACACCATCATGTGTTTACTACTCTCAATTGATACTGAGCGTGCACCAACTGACACCGCTACCAATGCCAACGGACAAATTAGCAGATACATCCATTATTTATGACGAATCGGCGTATTTCATGGCAATTGACCCCCTAAAATTGTAGTTTTGAATATTATTTAATTATTGGCTTAACCTTTGATTACACAAGCACAACATGGAAAACAATCGACCCAATCCCGAAAATAAAAAGCCGGGAGGATTCCGCTTTAACCCTTATTGGATTTACGGTGCGCTATTCTTGATTTTGATGGCGATGCTGTTTTTACCCAAGAATACGGGACAAAGCACGAACTGGAAAGAAACCCGTGAGATGATTCTACAGGGTGATGTGAAGAAAATTGTGGTCGTAAATGATCGTTTTGTAGAAGTCTATCTTACCCAAGAAGCCGTTCAACAAAAGCGTTACAAGGGCGTTCGCAAACGCCAAGATTACCTCGGTGCCACCGAACCCAACTTCAGCTTCGAAATCGAAAAAGGCTACCTAAACAATGAGATACAGGATTTAAAGTCTACCCTGAAAGAAAAAAATCTCGACCCCCATGGTTTGGTACTGCACTATGAAACCCACAGCGACGTTTTCGGCGAATTGTTCCAATGGATTTTCTTCATTGGCATATTCCTCATATTCTACAACCTCATGTTCCGCCGTATGGGTGGAGGTGGTGGCGGCGGTGGTGGTGCAAGCATCTTCAACATCGGCCGTTCCAAAGCACAGCTTTTTGATAAGGACACCAAAGTAAACAAAACATTCAAGGATGTTGCGGGTCTGCAAGAAGCCAAATTGGAAGTGATGGAAATCGTTGACTTCCTCCAAAATCCAAAGAAATACACCAATCTGGGTGGTAAAATACCCAAAGGAGTTTTATTGGTAGGCCCTCCAGGCACAGGAAAAACCTTGCTCGCAAAGGCAGTCGCCGGTGAAGCAGGTGTGCCTTTCTTCTCGTTGTCAGGTTCTGACTTCGT
>SXYY01000059.1 GCA_005788145.1 Bacteroidota bacterium | reverse complement strand
TTAACCTTTTCAGAGTCATTGGCCTCTACATCGCCGTAAATATGTGGGTGTCGACGAACCAACTTTGCAATCAATGATTCAATCACGTCCCCAATGTCAAAGGTTTCAGTTTCTGATGCAATCTTGCTGTAAAAAACAATGTGTAGCAGCAAATCGCCGAGTTCCTTTTTTACCTCCGAAAGATCGTTCTCAATAATTGCGTCCGATAACTCAAACGTCTCCTCAATGGTGAGACTTCGAATTGTTTCCATGGTTTGCTCTCTGTCCCACGGACATTTACTCCGCAAATCATCCATGACATCCAATAATTTGGAAAATTGCGCAAGTATTTCTTCTCTATTTTTCATTCTTAAGCGGCTAAGTAACCGTTCATTCAATCTTTTTTGTACTCTAGGAATAAATCCATCAATGCAAGTGCAGACATCGCATCCACAATGGGTACTGCTCTTGGTAATACACAAGGGTCATGTCTACCTTGCGCATTTAATTCAACGGTTTCACCCGCTTTGTTGACGGTTTCTTGGGTAAGGCTAATGGTAGAAGTTGGTTTGAAGGCCAAGTCAAATATCACAGGATCTCCCGTGCTGATACCCCCGACAATTCCGCCGCTATGATTGGTTTTCCCATGGATACGTCCGTTGTTCATCGCCCAGGCATCATTGTGTTCAGAGCCTTTCATCTTTGTCGATGCAAAACCGTCGCCAAATGATATCCCCTTTACTGCATTGATGTTTAACAAGTAATGACCCAAAATCGCATGGAGTTTGCCAAAAACCGGTTCCCCAATCCCCGCAGGCAGTCCCTCTATGACACACCGAATGACACCTCCCAAACTATCACCGTCCATCTTCGCTTGCCGTATTGCCTCCACCATTTGTTCTGCGGTTTCTACATGCCAGCAACGAACATCATTGCTCTCTATGCTTTCTGATGTGGGCGTGGCTTCACAATTTGGTGCGTGAATATGCCAAACTTGATTCACCCACGAGCGAATAGAGATACATTGTTGTTCCAGATATTGAATGGCTAAAGCACCTGCTGCCACCCATCCTGCGGTAATACGTGCACTGCTTCGTCCGCCGCCGCGATGATCCCTGTGCTGATATTTATGGTCGTAAAGCCAATCAGCATGGCCGGGTCGATAGGTATCTTTGAGCGCATCATAATCCTTGGAACGCGCATCATTATTGGCAATCACTAACGCAATGGGTGATCCAAGTGTTTTGTCTTCGTAAATGCCGGATAACCATTGGACTTGGTCTAATTCATTCCTATCAGTGGTTATGTTGCTTTGTCCCGGTCTACGACGATTGACAAATGATTGCAGTGCCTTGTGATTGATGGTGAAATTTGAAGGAAATCCGTCGATGACAACGCCCACAGATGGACCATGACTTTCGCCAAAGGACGTAACTACTAAATTCTTACCGATGCTGTTTCTTGCCATAGCTATCCTGCAGTGTTTCTAATTTCCTGGTGTTACCAAGTGTGATCAATTTGAATTTTGGGGCCTTTTGGTGTACCAACAAAAATCAAACTAAACCGTCCACTAAGCGTATCCTGCGTAGGTGTATTTTTTTTCTGGATGTTGGGTTTTGTTTGGGTGCCTGCATTCAGGGATTCTTTTGAAGCCGGCTCGCGGTGTTTTTGAATCACTTGCCAGCGACCTATTACTTGCGCGATGGCCTTGGATTTATCTACCCAACGAATTTCATCGCGGTGAAAGGTGAGTTTTCCCATCGCGTCTTTGTTGGGATAGCCTTTTTTGTAGGAGTCCGTGATTTCCTGCCAACTCGTTTTTACTTTTTTATTGGTGATGAATCGAACCGACGAATCCTTGATATAGCCTTCCATGAATTGATCAATGTTTCCGTTATTCCAACCCAGCAATTGATCATCCAATACCCGTTGCACCTCATTGAGTGTATATGGGAATAGACCGTTATTATTTTCAGTTTTGGCTTGTTCAACAGCCTCTTTGATTTCGTTGCGATGCCAATTCGAGGCAATAGCCACACAACAACCAACGATTAAGGCCAACAAGATTGGTCGTTTCTGCATTTTGTTTTCGGAGGATTTCTTTTCCATTGCCATCACGTTTTGGGGTCGATGTCCGGGTAATCTGAGTATCGCCGTTGTTTATTATTCAAAGGTACACTTCTTCCATTGGTCCCAATAGTTGGGGAAGGATTTTTCCACGCATTCTGTATTCGAAAAGGCGAGATCCTTGACCCAGGGCTTCAGTGCGGAAAATGCCATGGCTATCCGATGATCGTCATGGGTATCAATATGCAAGGAGGTTGGGAAAGTTCTGTTAGAGGCATTCACCATCCAAAGGTCTTCCGCTTCTGCCCATGGCTCAAGCGAGCAATTTATTCCCGCTAAATTCCCTTGAAGCGCTGCGATTCGGTCGCATTCCTTGTATTTGAGGTTTTCTATTCCTTGTAGTATCACCGATTTTCCGAGGATACACCATCCAACAACCATCGCAGGTACGAGGTCTGGGTTGTCTTGCATCGGTACGAACATGGTTTCATCTTCAGAATCTTGTAACAGTTCTTCTGTATCGTTGATACGACGTAATACGACGCCTTCATCGTGTTCGCTGGTTTCGATACCGAGCAGTAAGCCCAGTGTTTTGAGCTGTACATCGCCTTGACGACTCTCAAGGTTCAATCCTTCAAGAAGCAATGAATGTGTATTTTTCAGCCCCAATAAAAGTGGGTAAAAAAAAGCGGCAGAACTCCAGTCTGATCCCAGTTCAAACTGCTCTCGCGTAGGATGGGGTACTGAATTGTATGTGCCCTGAACCGAGATTTCACGGGTTTCTCGAATGTAAGAGCTGTTTACATCAATGCCGATATTTTTCAAGCAGTGGATGGTGAGGTCCACGTATGATTGGGAGTGTGAAATTTCTGTCAGCGTAATTTTCTTGGTGCCAGAGAATAATGGAGCAACCAGCAAGAGAGCACTCGCAAATTGCGAACTAAACGCAACACTGATTTGAATATCCCGCCATTCTTCGATTCCGTATTGAACTGTAAAGGGTGGATACCCATGCACATTATTGTATTGAATCTGGGCTCCCATTTGTGTTAAAGCATCCACGAGGGGTGAAATTCGCCGACTACACAAACTTGGATTTCCCGAGACGGTGATGTTTTGTTGGAATTTTGATGCTGCAAATGCGGTAAACAAGCGACAAGGGGTTCCCGCATCGTGAAAATCAACGGCGCATTCCCCTAGCGCAAATTGATTTAAGGCTTTGATGAGCAAACGCGTGTCTCTGCAACCGCGTGTGGTAATGTCGGGGTTTTTGTCAAGCCATTCGGTCATATTCCCTTGGGCAGCAGCGATGATCAAGGCCCGATTAATCTGACTTTTGCTCAGCGGTAATTCAATGTGAATCATGAGAAAAGTCGTTCAGAACTTGTGTCACCAATTCTTCGGGGATGGTGATATTGTATTGACAATGACCAGGTGCGAAAGCCAACGAAAACAAAAGGGTTTCTTGCTCGTTTTTTTTATCTGCCCGGATATAATTTATGATCTGTGGAACATCGTTTTTATCAATGTCCAAAGTCGGGTAGGTGTTACATACCAATGTTTGAAGGGATTCATGCAAGCCTTTGGTCTCTTCTATATTCGGTGAGATTGCCGTGGCTAACTGCGTTTCAATAACCAAGCCCCATGCTACTGCATTTCCATGAGGAAGTGGTTTGCCAGCATCGCGACTCCATGATTCTAATGCATGTCCGATGGTATGGCCCAAGTTCAGTAATTTACGTTCAGCGGCTTCCGTAAAGTCTGACTCCACGATGCGCGATTTCGTTTTGATGTTCCATTCTATCAAACCCAGCCAAGTTTGTTGATCCTTCGTCGAAGGAATGGCCTTTAAAATTTGATGAAAGTGCTTTCCGCCATCGATGGTGCCGTGTTTAATGACCTCTGCCCAACCACTGAGCAATTCTGAATCGGGTAAACTGCTGAGCCAATGGGGGCTGACAAAGATGTGCTCTGCTTTTTGAAATGTGCCGATATAGTTTTTATGGTGGCCCAGGTTGATTCCGTTTTTACCGCCGACCGATGCATCGACCATCGCCAATAGGGTTGTGGGGATATTCCAAAAGGCAATGCCTCGCTGATAGGTGGCTGCACAGAAACCGCCTACATCGCACAATGCACCGCCACCCACGTTGATGAGAAGTGCATTCCGCATGGCGCCGGTCGATTGTAACCATTTGTAAATGGATTCACAGGTATGCAAGTCCTTCGCATTTTCACCATCCGCAACGGCGAGTATGTGGGATGCTGGGACTTTGATATCCGCCATGTCGATCAAATCTTGACACAGCGGGTGGGTTGTTTGACTACACAGAAAAAAAACGGGGGTTTGCACTGTCCGCTTAGCCAACGCATCGGAAAGAGCCGTGGCGATATCCAGGCCAATCCAAATCATGCTTTGATCTTTTCGTATCGCTGGCTGTTCGTTGGGTCCATATCGGACAGGAACTTTGCCATCGCTGTTTTTTCAGGTACTGTAGCACCTTTGTAGATTTCTACCAATTCGGGCCACTTGGTAGAGAAAAAGGTTTTTTGAAGGAGGCTATTTTGAAATAGTGCCTGCGATTCCTTCAATGTTTTCAATATTTCCGTGATGTTCTTACGCGCTTGATCGGGGTTTTCTGCAAACAAATCCATGCCACGACGGTGATAGTTGTAATTCAACATCCGCAATTCTTTGAAACGATTGTTGTTGAGATTTTCTGCCAAGTAAAAGCGATTGCGGATGCCCTTGCCATCTGCTTGGTTCCAACCCGGTTTGTTAGTCATCATGGCAACAATGCTTTGTGCTTTTGCGTAATAGGCCGTTCCTCCCAATTCTGCATAACTATCGAAATCCAAACCGATGGCCAAGTTTACATAATAGGCCAATAAGGTGGTGAAGTCATTCATGTTCATGTTTTCTTGATAATCGAGGTTCTCAAATTCGCGATAAACAAACGAAACATCTTCGTCGTTAAATTGGAAAACGGTGGTTTTGTAGGTCGAATTAAAGACGGGTCTTACAACTTGAAATTGCAAAGTGCCTTGAAATTCATTGTTGTTGATCGCGGTGATCTCGATAAACAAACTCACATCAATTTTCTCTTGCAGCGCGATGTTCTCGTCGGTCCATTTCCTGGTATTGATGAACTGCTGTGCAGCGGTCTGTAATGTGTTTAGAATTTGTTTGTCGGTCATCGTCACACGGGGCGCCACCACTTGAACGGTGGATTTGATTTCTTGTGCGGAAGCATGTTCCGTACCGAAAAACAATACGATTACGGTGAGCAGTATGATGAACTTTGCGATAGGGTTGCGCATGATTTACGGATTTGTTTTACTAAGCCAATCACCAACTTTGTTGAGGAGTGCAGCTGCAACTTCGTCTTTCTGCTGTGTAGGGATGTGATATTGTTCGCCATCTTTACAAAACAGGGTTACTTCGTTGGTGTCTACTGCAAATCCCGCTTTTGGGTTATTGAGTGAATTTAAAACGATGCAATCTAGGTTTTTCTTTTGGAGTTTCTCCAAAGCATGAAATTCCTCTTGTTCAGTTTCCAGGGCAAAACCAATCAAAACCTGATGTTCCTTTTTTGCTTCACTGAGCGATTTGAGGATATCCGGGTTCTTTGCCAATGCGAGCATGAGGGTGTCGTCTGTTTTTTTGATTTTTTCCGCTGCCACATCTACGACGTGGTAGTCGGCTACAGCAGCTGCCATGATCAATACATCGCAAGTTGGAAAAATCTCATCACACTTCGCTTTCATTTCCTTTGCTGTTCGGGTTTGGTATGATTGGCAATTGGTTGGCGGGACAACTGTAACGGCGCCATAAACCAGTTCTACCTCAGCGCCCAATTGGATGAGTTGTTCTGCAATGGCGAATCCCATTTTCCCACTGCTGTGGTTGCCAATGTATCGAACGGGATCGATGGGTTCTTGGGTGCCGCCGGCTGTTACCAAAACGCGTTTACCCAAAAAATAATTGGGTTTTGGCGCAAGGTATCCAGATAGCACGTGGGCAATGTTCTCGGGTTCGGCCATTCTGCCTTTTCCCTCCAAACCGGATGCGAGCGAACCTTCTTCGGGTTCAATCATGTGAACACCGCGGTTTACCAGTGTTTGGATGTTTGATTGTGTGGATGGGTGTGTCCACATGTCAAGGTCCATGGCGGGTGCCACGAAAATCGGACAACGTGCCGATAGGATGACCGACATCAGGAGATTGTCGCAGATGCCATGGCTCATTTTTGCCAGTGTATTTGCACCGGCGGGCGCGATCAATATTAGGTCTGCCCATAGACCAAGGTGGACATGATTGTTCCATTCACCTTGGTCGGATTTGAAAAAATCGGAAAGGGCGGGTTTCTCAGAAAGTACCGAGAGGGTTTGGGGTGTAACAAAACTCTTGGCGGATTCAGACAGCACAACTTGTACCTCTGCGCCTTCTTTTTTGAGGATGCGCACCAACTGAGGGATCTTGTAGGCAGCGATGCCTCCAGTGATCCCAATCAGGATTTTTTTGTGCTTAAAGGGGCTTTTCCGGAGCATCGGGGATTCTCCAGTAGGTTTTTTCGTCGCTAAATTCCTGTGTTGCTAACAGGGTGGGCTTTGGCATGCGCTCGTACATCATAGAGATTTCGATTTGCTCTCTGTTTTCTTGAATTTCCTCCAAGTTGTCGGAATCATTCAGGAAAGGCTCCAAACGGTTGCGCAATTCTTCCTTTTGCTTTTCAGCAATTTGGTTGGCGCGCTTAGAGATGATAATGGCACTGAGGTACACATTTTCCGTTTCGTTTTCTAGGTTGCGCAGATCACGGGTTTCTGCGTTGCGGGATATCGCGTTGCTCATATGATTGATTTGAGTTTTGTTATTTCTTTTTGAATTTTCAATTTGGTCTCTTTGGCGTCTTTGGCATGCTCGCCGAGCATTTGGTTGACATAAAAGTAATCATCCAACAGGGCCTGTGCTTTTTCCAATCGCTCAATGCGTTTGGATTCAATGCTATTCATGGCATACAAAAATTGTGCCTTGTATGCGATATACTCCAATTCTTCCTTTTGCGGAATGTCGGGGTAAGATTTGATTGCAATTACTGCCGCTGCGCTCGCCGCCTTGAATTCTTCCATTCGGAAGTATTGCATGACTTGCAGATAGACTTTGGTATGGCGTTTTGCCCGCAATTCATCGATGTGTTGGTTGCACTTGGCGACATACTCAGAATCGGGGTAGAAATTAATGAAGGTTTGCAAAGCTTCAATGACATCGCTCGTTTTGCTTTGGTCTAAGTCTGGATTTCCTACAAACAATACATCACAGTACAAAGCCATGTAAGCACACTCTATCATTCGCGAACTCCGCGAAAAGTTATCGGTGAAGTCTTTAAAAAACATGCTTGCGTACTCGTAATCTTTCATGTAAAAGTAGGAGTAGGCGGTGCGAATGTACACGTCCTCCAAGCTGTCGAGGTTGTTGCGATAAGCATCCCGAAGCTGCTCAAAAAGCGGTACGGCCTTGGCGAAATTCTTTTCCTCGTACAGCGACATCGCGAGTTTGTACTTGGCCTGACTGTCTTTGCTCTTGTAAATTTTGCCATATTCCCCACAAGCCGCTAACGCGATTGCGAAAAATACACCAAGGATTAATTTGAGTTTGGACGCCATAAGAACCCGCAAATATAAGCATTTTCAAGGGGTTTTGCACAAAAATCGACGGCTATTTCGGTCGTTTCAGCGGATTGCTTGGTTCTTGCGGAATCTCTTGAAAACTTGTGCATACACATCGTATTAATTACCCCAATTTTGAACCTTTATGGAAACCCTGAACACCGCTTCAGCCATGGCAACCATGGCAACCCAAATTCGCAGAGATGTTTTAAGGATGGTTCACGCAGTATCCAGCGGACACCCCGGTGGATCTTTGGGCTGTGTAGATTATTTCACAGCATTGCACTTTCATTTCATGAAGCATCAAGCCCAGCCCTTTACCATGAGTGGTAGGGGGGAGGATGTGTTTTTCTTGAGTAACGGACACATTTCTCCGGTTTATTACAGCACGTTGGCGCGCAGTGGTTATTTCCCTGTGCCCGAATTGGCTACCTTCCGAAAGTTGAATACCCGCTTACAGGGGCATCCTGCTACCCACGAGCACCTTCCCGGTATCCGTGTGGCAACCGGTTCGCTCGGACAGGGTTTGAGTGTGGCGGCTGGATTGGCCTTGCAAAAGAAAATTGATAAAGATCCCCACACCGTATGGGTGGTTACGGGCGATGGCGAATTGCAAGAAGGACAAATTTGGGAAGCGGTTATGTTTGCCGCTCACCGCAAATTGGATAACATGATCGTGGCTGTTGATTTTAACCAAAAGCAAATCGACGGTTCAACGGGCGATGTCATGGGTTTGACAGAGTGGACATCGAAATTTTTGGCCTTTGGATGGGAAGTACTCGAAATGGATGGCAACAATTGGGACGAGATTATGACGGTTGTTCCCCAGGCGCAGTCAAAATTGGGCGCTGGCAAGCCCATCGTCATTATCATGAAAACTGAGATGGGTCAGGGCGTTGACTTCATGATGGGTACGCATGCATGGCACGGGAAGGCCCCGAACGACGAGCAATTGGCCAAGGCATTGGCCCAGTTGCCAGAAACGGAACACAAAGACTACTAAAAAAGGCTCAATTGTTGCTTCATCGCTAACAAAAACAATCTGATCATGAAGAAATTTCTCCTCCTCGCCAGTTTGGTCTGCTCACTCACAGCCATGGCTCAGGTAAAAAACGGGTATCCCGGACAGAAAACGAGAATGTTGTTTTTGTTGGATGGTAGTGGTAGCATGTTGACTGAGATGGGAAACTCAAACCGTTGGGCGGTTGCGGTGACCTTGATGAATAAAATGGTGGATACGCTCCGCACAGTAGAGAATTTGGAAGTGGGATTGCGTGTCTTTGGGCACACCCAGCCCAACGAAAAAAAAGATTGCAACGACACAAAATTGGAGGTGCCATTTGCGCCCTTCAATCACAAGCAGTTTGCCGCGCGTTTGAAGTTGATCAAACCCTTGGGCTACACTTCCATCGCCCAATCGCTGTTGGCTTGTGCCAAGGATTTTCCGGAGGATCCCACCGCGCGAAACATCATCATTATCATCACCGATGGTGTAGAAGAGTGTGGCGGTGATCCCTGTGCAATTAGCACCGCTTTACAGCAAAAAGGGATTGTATTACGTCCTTTTGTGATTGGACTAGGCACAGATAGTGAGGCTTTCCGCAATGCTTATTCTTGTGCCGGTCGATATTTTAATGCAGAAACACCCAATCAATTTCAAAAGATTATTGGGGTGGTCATCAACCAAGCACTGAACAATACCACCGTGCAAATCAGCCTGCTCGACAACCAAGGGATGCCGCGCGAGACCGATGTGCCAATGACCATTTTTGACGCTGACAACGGCCAAATGGTCGAGAATGTCATCCATACAATGAATGGCAAAGGGGTGCCCGATACTTTGTATTTGGATCCAGTGCGCAGATATCGTGTGGTGGCACACACCAAGCCCGTGGTGCAGTCCGACGTCGTTGAGATCGTTCCTGGCCGTCACAATGTGATCCCTTTGAATACACCACAAGGTAGTTTGTTTTTGAAAATGGGTGGAATCACCAAATATCCCCGATTGCAAGCGATTGTGAGAAAGGGAAATAGCATGCAAACCATCAATGCTCAAGAATTCAATACCACGGAAAAGTACATTGTGGGTGGATACGATTTGGAGATTTTGACCATTCCACGTTTGAAGTTTAACAGTGTCCAAATCAAACAAAATCAAACATTTACCATTGAAATCCCCAGTCCGGGTACCTTGCAATTGAGTTTGGGCAAGGACGTAAAAGGGGCAGTTTTTCAGCGGGTTGATAACAAGTTGGAGTGGGTAATGGATTTGAATGGAAGCATACCAAAACAGTTGATCAACATGCAACCGGGAGAATATACTGTGGTGTACAGGGTTGCGGGCGAAACAAGAACTCTATACAGTAAAAACAAGGTGTTCAAAATCAATTCTGGCGCCGTGACACAATTAGCGATTTAAACCAATGAAATCATACGAAATACTAGGACAAAAAGATACCCGAAGCGGATTTGGCGCGGGTTTGCACGAGGCTGGAAAGCGCAATAGCGATGTTGTGGCTTTGTGTGCGGATCTCACAGGATCCTTGATGATGGATGCGTTCAAGGATGAGTTTCCAGAGCGATTCATTCAAGCGGGGATTGCCGAAGCCAACATGATTGGTGTTTCGGCGGGATTGGCGACCGGTGGTAAAATTCCATTTGCGGGTACCTTTGCCAATTTTGCCACGGGCAGGGTATATGATCAAATCCGACAGAGTGTGGCTTACAGCCACAAGAATGTGAAAATTTGCGCATCACATGCCGGATTGACGCTAGGGGAGGATGGTGCTACCCACCAAATTTTGGAAGATCTTGGTTTGATGAAAATGTTGCCAGGCATGGTGGTGATCAATCCTTGTGATTACAACCAAACGAAGGCGGCTACGATGGCCATCGCTGAGTATGATGGTCCTTGCTACCTGCGTTTTGGCCGTCCGAAATGGCCTGTTTTCATTCCGGAGGATATGCCTTTTGAGATTGGAAAGGCATTGATGTTGAACGAGGGCAAGGACGTGACGATTTTTGCTACGGGACACATGGTTTGGAAGGCGATTGAGGCCGGACATATATTGGCTGAGAGGGGTATTGATGCTGAGGTTGTCAATATTCACACGATAAAGCCGTTGGACCGTGATGCGATTGTGGCATCCGCAAAGAAGACCGGTTGTGTAGTAACGGCAGAGGAGCACCAGATGAACGGTGGTTTGGGCGATAGCATTGCACAGTTGTTGTCGCGCGAATTGCCAACGCCCATGGAATTTGTGGCTGTGAACGATTCATTTGGAGAGAGCGGAACACCTGACCAGCTGTTGGAGAAATACGGATTGACTTCGGCTGCGATTGTTGCTGCTGCGGAACGTGCGATGTCGAGAAAGGCATAAATTTTACACAAAATAGGCGGGTTGCGGTTTTAGAGAATCGTCCCTGTAGTTGTATCTTTGGAGGCCCCGCGCAGCGGGGCCTCCTTGTTTTATCAATGGTTGTATCCTTGGCTTGCATATTGATGCGCAGTAGGGACGATGTTGATACAGCGGGTCTGTGAGAGAATTGCGATGAATACGAGAGAAATCCTGGGGGCCTTTGCCCAAATTCAACCCATGCAAGCACTGGCGGCCGCGTGCTCTGCCGCGGCCGCACCCATACACCTGCAGGGACTGGCGGGCTCGGGCTTCGCCCTCGCCACCGCCAGCCTCTATGCGTCCACATCCCGCCCCATCGTAGCAATCCTTCACAACAAAGAAGAAGCCCAATACTTCAAATCCGACCTCGAAAATCTCCTCGTCGGTGAAACCATCTACTTCCTCCCTGATTCTTTTCTCAAGCCCTATAACCTCTCGCGTGAAAACGCCATGGGCGTGCAAGAGCGCATCGAAACACTCAACGCCCTGCGCAGAAATAACAAACGCATTTTCGTAACCTATACCTCCGCATTGGCAGAGTTTGTGGTCGATAAAGCGGAACTGGAAAAGTCATCCATCGAAATTGCCCGCGGACAGTCACTCGATACTGAGTTTCTCATGGAATTCCTCCAAGCCAATGGCTTCGAACGACGCGATTTCATCTTTGAACCCGGAGAGTTTAGCGTGCGCGGTGGAATCGTAGACCTCTTTAGTTTCGCCCACGAATATCCCTTCCGCATTGACCTCGATGGCGACATCATCGAAAGCATCAGAACCTTTGATGTCAATGATCAATTATCACTGAAGGAAATCGCCCACTTTTCGCTGTTGCCCAATATTCAAGAGCAACGCAATCAGGAAACAACCTTCTCCATCACCGATTATTTCGATTCCAAAACCATTGTGGTGGCCCAAGACATGGCCATTCAAATCGAAGACCTAGCCAAAGCTTGGGAAAAAGCATTGCAAGTACACCAAGAAGCGGTCGATTTTGGTCGGGAAGTCATCCCAAAACACCCCAAACAAATTTGGAATACACCCAAGGGTTTCGTGGCCGTGCTGGATCCATTTACCCAAATTCACTACAGTGGAAATCGCCCCACAGGCAAAGTCGATATCATCGAATTCTACCAACAGCCCCAGCCGCTGTTTAAACGCAATTTCCCCATGCTCATCGATTGGATGCAGCAAAACGAAAAGGATGGTTATAAAACCTTGGTGTTTAGTGAAAATAGCCGGCAGATTGAACGGTTAACCACCATCCTCGCCGATACCGGAGCCCGAGCAACTTTTGATCCTGTGTACCAAGGTCTTTCGGCGGGTTTTGTTGATCGGGATGTGAAAATTGCTTTTGCGACGGAACATCAGCTCTTCGACAAATACTATCGACCGAAGGGGCGACAAAAATATTCATCCCAAACATCGCTTACCCTCCGAGAGCTCAAGAACCTGAAGCCCGGTGATTTTGTGACACACATCGACCATGGTATTGGGCGATTCGCTGGTCTTGAAAAAATGGATGTTCATGGCGTAACCCAAGAGGTGGTGCGAATTGTATACAAAGACAACGACCTTCTGTATGTATCGGTCAATAGCCTGCACAAAATAAGTAAATACACAGGAAAGGATGGTACACCCCCAAGCATGCACAAACTGGGGAGTCCGCAATGGGACAAACAAAAGAAGGCCACAAAGAAAAAGGTTAAGGACATCGCCAGGGAACTGATCGCCCTGTATGCCAAACGGAAAGCGCAACAAGGATTTGCTTTTGGGCCAGACAACTACATGCAAATGGAGTTGGAGGCCAGTTTCTTTTATGAAGATACGCCCGATCAGGGAAAGGCAGTTGAAGATACCAAGCGCGATATGGAATCGCCGCAGCCCATGGATCGATTGGTTTGTGGTGATGTGGGTTTTGGTAAAACCGAGGTAGCCATGCGGGCAGCGTTTAAAGCCGTTTGCGATAGCAAACAAGTGGCAGTACTTGTGCCCACAACCATTTTGGCGCAACAACACTACCGCTCTTTCACCAAACGATTCGCAGGTTTTCCGATCACCGTGGACTATATCAATCGGTTTAAATCGGCCAAAGAACAAAAAGCCACTCTCGACAAAGTCAAAGAAGGCAAAGTCGATGTGCTGATTGGAACGCATCGGATTTTGGGTAAGGACATTGAATTCAAAGACCTGGGACTCATGATCATTGATGAGGAACAGAAATTTGGGGTTGCCGCCAAGGAAAAACTCAAAGAACGCAAGGTGAATGTGGATTCGTTGACACTCACAGCGACACCCATTCCGCGAACCCTTCATTTTAGTTTGATGGGTGCCCGAGATTTATCGATCATCAATACGCCACCGCCAAACCGACAGCCGGTGCATACCGAGTTACACGTGTTCAATCGCGATTTGATTGCCGAGGCCGTTCAGCACGAAATGGATAGAGGCGGACAGATCTTTTTTGTTCACAGCCGAGTTAAAGACATTCATGAATTGGCCCGTATGATTGCCGATGCAGTGCCTGGTTGCAGGGTGAGTGTGGCGCATGGGCAAATGGAAGGACATGAATTGGAGGATGTGATGGTGCAGTTTATTGAGGGCGAGTACGATGTGTTGGTGGCAACGACGATCATTGAAAGTGGTTTGGATATTCCCAATGCCAATACCATCATCATCAACAATGCCCATATGTTCGGTCTCAGCGATTTGCACCAAATGCGGGGCAGGGTGGGCAGAAGCAATACCAAGGCATTTTGTTACTTATTAGCGCCGCCAGTTTCTGTATTGAGCGAGGATGCCCGCAAGCGATTGCGTACATTGGAAGAATACAGCGAGCTAGGGAGTGGATTTCAAGTGGCGATGCGCGATTTAGACATACGCGGGGCAGGCAATTTGTTGGGTGGAGAACAATCGGGCTTCATCAGTGAAATGGGTTTTGACATGTACCATAAAATCCTTGACGAGGCCGTGCGTGAATTGAAAAATGAAGAGTTTGTTGATTTGTTTGATCAGCCGGAAGACATCAGCAGTAGAGATTGTCAAATCGATACCCAATTTGAGATGCTCATTCCATCCGATTATGTAACCCAAACAGCAGAGCGATTGGCGTTGTACAGTGAATTGTCAAGCATCAACACAGAATTGGAATTACAGCGTTTCAGTAGCAATTTGAAAGACCGATTTGGTAAAATTCCATTGACCGTGGTAGCACTATTGGATACTGTGCGATTAAAGTGGGCTGGCAAGCAATTGGGCATGGAAAAAATCGCTCTGGGCAATGGTGGAATGCGTTGTTATTTTCCAGGCGATCCAAATGCCGCGGTATACCATAGCGAGAGTTTTGGGGCCATCATGGGATTTGTGGCAAGCAATCCCAATAAGTTCAGCGTGAAACAAACGGATAAGGCCTTGATCGTTTCGGTAAAAGGACTTGATACAGTGTTTGAGGCCTTGCATTTACTGGGTGAGTGGGACACCCATCGAACTGGAGTCTAATTTTTTTATGATGAACCGCACAAAAAGCAAGTTCAAATTGTTCGTTGTCTATATCCTCCTCGGAACTGCTGCGATAGATAGCGAAGCCCATGGGCAAAAAAAATCGTCAAACACGTTTCAATTAATGAAACGGTTGAAACTCATTGAATTTTATTATTAATGGGGTTAAAAAATATTCAACTTTAGTTAAAACAAGTGATTTATTGTGTTTTGCGCAAACCATTTGACTCAATGATGATGTCCCGATTTTTATAGAGTGTTCCCACCGCCTCTTTGAAAGCTTTCTTGCTCATTCCAAAGCGAGATTGGATCAATTCCGGCGCTGATTTGTCTGTGATGGGTAAAAATCCATCCTCCGCCTCAATGGCGTTCAGAATTACTTCAGCCAAGCCACCCACTTTTTTACGTCCAATGGGGGTTAGTGAAAGGTCGATACTGCCATTTTCACGAATCAATCGAACATAGCCATTCAGCGTATCTCCAATTTCAATTGGTCTAAAGGTTTCGTTTTTGAAGACCATGCCCTGGAATTTTTGGTTAACAACCATGCGAAAGCCAATGTCGGTTTCCTCAAAACACAATAAATCTACCTCGGTGTTAAACCCCAATTCAACAGTTGTTTTTTCTAGCCATTTGGAGATTTTTGCACTCGCGAGCAATCGGTCTGTGACTTCATCCCTGTACAAGTAAACGACAGCGTGTTCCCCCTCTACCAATTTTCTGTGTTGTTCTTTGAATGGAACGAATAAATCCTTTTCCATGCCCCAATCCATGAAAGCACCAACTGAAGTGGTTGCCACAACTTCCAGACTCGCAAATTCATTGAATTCGATTTTGGGAACCCGCGTGGTGGCCGTCAAACGATCTTCAGAATCACGATAAATAAAAACATTGATGATATCGCCTTCTATGGCTTCGGCCGGACAATATTTGTTTGGCAACAACACCTCAGCACCCAATTCATCCACCAAATACCAACCTTGAGGGGTATCTCTGTTAAATGTTAGGTCCAAGAAAAGTCCGGTTTTAATCATAAATGGTCGCAAATGTCGGCTTATTCTCTCAAATTCAGGACCTTCAGCGAAGAAATTGCAACCGCGGTTGACAACAGTGGCAATTTTTAGCGCACCAAGGTTACATTGCCGGAATACCGTTGAATTTCGTTTTCTGGATTCTTGAAGGTAGCATCGTAAACGTAAACTCCGCCCATTACAGGGTCATTGTTCACACGCCCATCCCACAGCTTTGTTTGATCCGTGGATTCGAAAATGATTTCTCCATAGCGGTTAAAAATCATCAAGCGGTAATCCGTTACAGTTAACGGTGAAAACAATCCAAACTGATCATTCAATCCTTCAGTGTTTGCTGGGGTAAAAGCGGTTGGGAACCAATACAGTGGGATCGATTTCGCCCTCAAATTCAATGAGGTTGTATCTGCGCAACCATATTCGTTATCGGCAATTAAAGTCACCGTATAGGTGCCATACATGTTGTAACTGCGTGTTGGGTTTTCTGTGATATCGTAATATCCATCACCAAAATCCCATGTCCATTTGGTGTCAATGCCTGATAGATTGGTAAATGTTACGGGCTTCAGCATTTGGGGATCGTAAGGGCTATATTTGAACTTGGCGATGGCTCGAGGATATACACGAAGGGGTTGTTTGAATGTATCGCGGCAACCAAAAGAATTGGTTACAATAAGCCTAACAGGATAAGTTCCAGAATCTGGGTAGACGATGTTTTCATCGCGCAGTGTAGATCTTCTTCCGTTGCCAAAATCCCAGCTGTAACTCTGTATACTTCCCGCCCCAGCAGTTGACGCATTGGTGAATGGGAAGTTGACATCCTCGCAGTCGGGCTTCACGGTGAAGTAAACGAAAGGTTTGTTCGCGATGTAGAGCGTGCGATCGATGGTGTCTTTACAAAGATTGCTGTTGTAGACGATGTATTTGACTTGTGGCAATCCAGAAGTCCCGTAATAGTGCTGGGGACTTTTACCAGTATAGGTGGCTCCGTCGCCAAACCACCAATATTCTTTGGCAATAAAGCCGCTTCCGGGTGAGGTAAGTGAAGTGAATTTTACAATGGTATTTTCACAGGTGTCCTCTACCAAATAATTGGCAATTGGTGCTCCAAGAATGTTGATTTTCTTGAAAATGGTATCGCTACAACCCGTGGCTGCTGTTACAATGAGCCTTGTATTGTAAATGCCCGCGGGGGAGAAGTAACCCACTGTAGAGTTACCACTGCCATTGTTTCCATTGCCGAATGACCAGTTCCAGCGAATGAGTGTGTCTTGGGCTACAGTGGATTTGTCGATGAACAATACACTGTCTTTTTCACAGGATCCAACACTGCTGAAGTTCGCAACTGGACAAGGGGTTGTGTCGCTAAGTGTCCATGTACCACTGAAATTCACGCCTGAATGCAGGAGTAGGGAGTTGTTGGTAGCATTTACCCTTGAACGAACGGGATAACTCCATTTGTTGCCACTGGCCGACCATGAAACAGCGCCCATGTTGCTTTCTTGGATTGTATTTGTACCTGTATTGTGTTCGGGGTCTAGGTAGGTGAAACCCAAAGAGATTTCGGGCTTGGTATTGTATCCACCATCTTGAATCACCCAAAAGCGATCCAACATTCTTCGCGCATTTTCGGTGCCAAATTCATTCCTTACATGGGGTACGCCAAATGGCAGTGGACGGTTGTTGGGCAATGAAATGGTCGGTGTTGGGTAAGTGGCGATGGTTACAAAGCCAGAATCTGTGGTTTGTAATCCAACATTTTTCACATTGTAATCAAAAGGGATATCGCTTCCTGTTGCCGTTTGAAATGGAATTCGATATTGTGGTCCTGCACCGGCATCGCGCAAATTCCACTGCACAAAACCATATCCGAAGGTTGGGAAAGATTCAGACAAAATCCCCCCTGTGGTTCTACTAATTGCGGTTTCTGAGCGATTGTTTATGATCAGTTTTTTGCCATTCAAATTCAGCTGACGGTCGAACAAATTCAACTTGCCTGTTCCGCCACCTTTGTGTCCACCACCCACCAGTATATTTGTTTGCATAGTGGGATTAACGCTGCATTTTAAATTTAGTGTTGGAAAAGCCGTAATCGAGGTGCCCAAAAATGATTGGGCTGCACCTTTCAAGATAACCCGGCCATCATTTGTCATGAATATGGCTCCCGATGAGTTGTTTATCCAGTTACCGGTGAACGATAGTTCAACATCTCCATTGAAAATCAGTCTCGACACATTTTGCGCTTTGTAATTTCCTTGAGCCCCATTAACCACAATGAAGGTTCCGTTTGTGGCAACTACATGCGCGCCATTGTGCACCCACCCCTGACCTTTGGAAAGCCAAGTTGCGGCAAAGCATAACAATAAAAGTATGCGCTGTTTCATGGGGTTTGTGAACGCTCTTATTTTTTGTTTTCAAGTTCAGTAAGACGACGCATCAATTCAGCATTCTGCTTCTTCAATGTTTCGATTTGGCTTTGTTGTTCTTGGATTGCTTTGACCATGGGGACAACAAATTCACTGTATCTCAAACCGTAGAAATCATTTTCATTTTTCGCTTTGTCAACCCCAGAGAAATCATAACCAATGGATTGGGCCGCTTTTTCGACATCCTGTGCAATGAATCCAGTGAAACGAACATTGACATTTGCATTGTTTGCACTACTCAGTTGATCAGATTCAGGAAGACTTTTGTTGGCTTTGTTGATGCCATCAAAATCAAAGTTGTATGTCACTGGTTCCAATTGCATGATGAATTCCAAGCCTGGTACGTTCTTTTCAATGTTCTTCTTGTAACGACCATCCGACAAATTTGTCCATGCAGCAAATCCACCAATGGAAGTAACACCATTGTTTCCGATACGAACTTGGTTGTTCGCCGTGGCTTGGGTCTGAAAGCCAAGGGTGGTTGTATTTGTGAGGGCTCCATTGTTTACACTGGTTTGGAAACCGATGGCGGTGTTGTTTCCACCTGTGCTGATACCGAAACCCGATTGATAACCATAGGCAATGTTGTTGTTGGCAGTAGTGAGCGATGGAAGCGCATTGTAACCTGCAGCTGTGTTGTTGCCGGCGGTGGTTGATACAGCCATTGCACCATAGCCCAAGGAAGTGTTTAGATTACCTGTGGTGTTCGCGTCCAATGCTTGATATCCCATGGCTGTGTTGTAAGAGCCTGTGGTTGTGGAGAGCATGGCTTGGTATCCAACGGCAGTGTTACGGCCAGTATTGGCATTCGCATTGTTAAAGGTTCGAAGTGCTCTGGTACCGATGGCTACGTTGTATTCAAGGGCTGTTCCGGTGAGTAACGCTTCAAATCCGATGGCAGTGTTGTTATTTCCGGTTGTATTCGCGTTCAGTGCGCTGTTGCCGATAGCAATATTGGCGCTGCCAGTCGTGTTTGCAGCCGCCGCCGGCGCACCCACTGCAGTGTTGTTTGTACCCGTTGTGTTGGCAGTTAAAGCGCGGTAACCCAGTGCAGAATTATTATTGGCCGTTGTGGTCAGTTGCAATGCTTCATATCCAATGGCCGTATTTTGACTTCCCGTTGTGTTGGCGGATGCCGTTTGAACCCCCAAAGCCACGTTGTTTGTACCCGTTGTGTTGGCAGTTAAAGCGCGAGAACCCACAGCGGTGTTATTGCTCGCCGTGGTAGATGCCGCTAACGCCAATTGACCCATCGCCGTGTTATTGCCACCCGATGTATTGGCTGTTAGTCCCCGAAAACCCACAGCCGTGTTGGAGTTGCCCGTATTTTTATTCAATGCCCCCGAACCCACCGCAGTATTTTCAATGGCAGCGGTACTACTGGAGAGTGTGTTGTATCCCACCGAAGTGTTATCAGCACCTGCATTGTTCTGGTTTAGGGCAAATGAACCCACGGCGGTGTTGTTGTTTCCGTTTGTATTCGTTTGCAATGCCAAAAATCCCATTGCTGTATTGTGACTTCCCAAATTGTTGGCAAACAATGTTTTGCTACCCACTGCAGTATTGTATGATGCTTGTCCTGCTGCCGCACCAATGCCATTATTAAACAACGCCGAATCACCCACTGCTACCAAATTTCCGCGAACCGTGTTGCTGAACAACGCGTCTGTGCCGACAGCTACGTTGCTGTAACCAGTCGTATTTTTATTTAGCGCTTCGTAACCTACTGCCGTGTTGTTGTTCCCTTTGGTGGTGGTGTTTAATCCTGCATAGGCTCCAATGGCCGTATTGTTGCTCGCCGCATAGCTGTTGTACAATGCCTGATAACCCACACCCGTATTCCAGTTTCCGGTTGTATTCACCGCAACAGAGTACATACCATAGGCAGTATTTCCAACACCCGTGCTGTTGTAAATCAGTGAATAAAATCCGTATGCTGAGTTGTAATATCCACTGGTGTTGTAAAGCATCGCCCCGTAACCAAGCGCATTGTTATAGTTGCCGCTTGTGTTGTAGTTTAAGGCGTACATACCAATACCCACGTTGTAATACGAATTGTTAGATCTTCTCATTGCCTCGAAACCGATTGCGATGTTTCCGTAGTTAAATGTACCTGACTCCAAAACACGCTGTCCCATGGCAGTATTGTAGCTGCCGTTGCGGTTGCTGAACATGGCTCTGGGGCCGATGGCAATATTCTCAACCCCTTGGGTGTTTCCTGGTGATGAAATTCCATTCGAGTTCAGTGCGTCCGTACCAATGGCGATAAGGTCATTTTTATTGCCCGTTGCTTGATACATCGCTTTTGTTCCAATGGCGATATTTTGAGAACCATTGCTCGTTGCATTGGCTTGATCTCCAAATGAAACGTTGTCGTTGGCGGGGTTTAATTCTCCTGCCCAAGTATTATTTGCACGGAATCTTAGGGCTTTGTTGTCCTTGGTGCCAATAAAATGTTTGGTTTCGTCCGTTCCGGCATTTCCCAATATTCGCCAGCTCCATAAGGTGTCCGTTTTATTCAAAAAATTTGTTGCAATGGTTGTTGCAGATGTGATTTGTCCTTCAGCATTGATGGTAACCACCGGAATTGAGTCCATGGCTCCATACTTTTTCGCCACTACCCCCGTAGGTTTTAATTCAATCATTCCTTTCCCTTGAATAAATCCACCGGTCAGTCCTTTTCCTGCTGTGATTGATCGCATCACGGGAACCCATTTATTTTGTTCGTAGTACCAAAAACCCACAGTGTCATCCGTCTGATAGACCAATAGTCCATTCGCTGGAGAGGCTATGAGTGATTTTTGCGCCCTTGAAAGTCTGGGGATCAATAACCCTTTATTGCTCGTGTTGATGTCTAACATGGCAGAGGCATCGGGGTTGGATCCTGTTTCGTTAATCCCCACGTTTTGGGAAATTAAAGGGCTGCTCAGTAACAACAAGAATAAGGGAAATGTAATCTTCTGGAGTAATGATTTATTCATTTTGAACACTATTGGGGATGCTAATATACGATGAATCAATTAATTGCTACAAGTTTGGGTTCTTATTTAACCGTGATTTTACAAATTGTAAATCTACTTTATGTTTTATTTGAAACAGATAAAACGCTGGGAAATCAGGTTTTTTTGTTTTCTTTGTATTCACTATGAAAAAGAATTCTTTCAAATTGGGTAGTTATGCAGCCATGCTTGTTGCGGGTATTTCTATGTTGGCCTTGGGCGGTTGTGAAGACGAGCAACCTGCGCCAAAAGTGCCAACAACGATCGAGAAAATTTGTGCCAACAACTGGCAAATTACATCGATGCCAATCGAACCAGCATTGGATTTGGGCGGAGGCGTAAAGTTGAATGACTACATGCAAATGTTGCAGGATTGTGAAAAGGATAATTACCAGAAATTCTCAGATGTCAATGGGAAAAAGACATATGTGACTTATGAGGGTTTGTTGAAGTGTGATCCTGCGGATGCAGATACCTCCATGGGTGTTTGGGGTTTAAGCGCCGATGAAAAGACGCTTGATGTGGATGGCGATAAGTTTAAGTTGGTATTGATTGATGACAATAACATGCATGTGCGAATGGATAGCTTTTTGCAGAATTCTAGCATCACTTTCAAGTTTAGTAAAAAATAATTTTTGCAAATTCAACGGAATAAAAAGGGGCGCAAGGCGCCCCTTTTTTGTTTTCAGCGGCAAAGGGATTTTCCAATGGATGATGACCTTCGGCCGCCTTTTGGGGGCAGACATTTGTAAATCTGTGACGAAAGTGCTATCTTTGCACTGCAAATAACCAATCTACTTTCCACTTTAAATCGTTATTTGCATGTCTCCCCAAAATCATTCTAAAATTGCCATTGAAGGCCTCACATTTGATGATGTCCTTGTCGTTCCGCGCTATTCAGAAGTGTTGCCCCGCGATGTAAATACATCCGTACAACTCACGCGAAAACTGCGCTTGAACATCCCCATTATGTCGGCTGCAATGGATACCGTTACCGAGAGTGGCATGGCCATCGCCATGGCAAGAGAAGGGGGCATCGGTATTATTCACAAAAATATGACCATCGCCCGACAGGCAGAGGAAGTGAAAAAGGTGAAGCGATCAGAAAGTGGAATGATCATGGAACCGGTAACACTGAGCGCTGAAGCGAGTTTGCGCGAGGCGGTAAACCTCATGCGGGACCACAAAATCGGTGGTATACCCGTGGTGGATGAGAACAATGTGCTCAAAGGCATCATTACCAACCGCGATTTGCGATTTGAGAAAGATCTCGACAAAAAAGTCAGTGAGGTCATGACCAAAGAAAATTTGATTACGGCAGAATTGGGTACTGATTTGAAAGGTGCTCAGGCCATATTGGAGAAATATAAAATTGAAAAATTGCCCATTGTTGATGCGCAAAACAAGCTGGTGGGTTTAATTACCTTCAAGGATATTCAAAAAGTAAAAAATTATCCCAAAGCTTGCAAAGATGCTCATGGCCGTTTGGTTGTGGGCGCTGCGGTGGGTGTTACGGCCGATACATTGGAGCGTGTCAGTGCCTTGGTTGCCGTGGGTGTGGATGTGATAGCCATTGATACGGCGCACGGACATTCAAAAGGGGTGATGGATGAAGTGAAACGCGTGAAGGCAGCCTTCCCTGAACTGCAAATCATAGCGGGAAACATCGCTACTGGCGCGGCCGCGAAGGCCTTGGCCGAAGCGGGCGCGGATGCTGTAAAAGTGGGTGTTGGTCCGGGCAGTATCTGTACCACCCGTATCATCGCCGGTATTGGAATGCCGCAGTTGAGTGCGTTAATGGAGGCGGCACAAGCCCTCGAAGGTACCGGAGTTCCAGTGATTGCTGATGGTGGAATTCGCTACAGCGGTGATATTGTGAAAGCCTTGGTTGCTGGAGCTAACGTAATTATGGCCGGTGGCTTGTTTGCTGGCACCGAAGAGGCTCCAGGTGAAACAACCTTTTTCGAAGGTAGGAAAGTGAAGAGCTATCGCGGTATGGGTAGTATCGAAGCGATGAAAGACGGTTCTAAGGATCGCTATTTCCAGGATGCGGAAGAAGAAGTGGCCAAATTGGTGCCCGAAGGCATTGTGGGTTCTGTGGCCTACAAAGGACATGTGTCCGAAGTCCTATATCAACTCGTTGGCGGCATCCGCGCGGGGATGGGTTACTGTGGCTCGGCAACCATTGATGAGCTTCAAACGTCAAAATTTGTGCGCATTACCAATGCCGGGATGAGAGAAAGTCATCCTCACGATGTGGCGATCACCCGCGAAGCACCAAACTACAGTCGCTAAGCGATTTTATCCCATGGTGATGGGGTGTTTATTCATTTCTTGGGCCTCTGCCTATCTTTGCTCAATGTTTTATCGACGTTTTAATCGATTGTTCTCTGTTGCCTTGGGTACAACCATCATGGCTTGGATGTCGGCCTGTGGTTCATTTGTTGCCAAAACCCGATCAGATTCGAAAGTGGGTGTTGGTGCGCAAACAGCCGGATTTCGTGTGGCATTTTACAATTTGGAAAATCTGTTTGATACGATCGATGGTCCGAACGACGATACCGAATTTTTGCCTGCTTCTGAAAATCATTGGAATACGGAGCGATATCAAAACAAGCTAAAGAACATGGCAAAGGTAATCGATAGCATTGCGCCGGATATTTTGGGTGTGGTGGAAGTGGAGAATGCGTTTGTATTGGAAGATTTGCGCAAACAGTGTATCAGTATGACATTTTCTGAGAGGTCCGCCGACGGGAACAGGCATCGGGATGCGGTTGGAACATTTTACGAGATTGTGCACAGAGAATCTCCGGATGCACGGGGGATCGATGTGGCATTGATTTACAACCGAAAGAAATTTTATACTTCTGGAATATATACTACAGCGGTGACACTGCCCGATGGCTATAAAACGCGCGACATTCTGCGTGTGCATTTGGTGGAGCGACTGACAGGCGATTCGATGGCAATTTTTGTCAACCATTGGCCAAGTAGGAGGGGCGGCGCGGCCAGTGCGGCAAGCCGCATGGCCGCCGCCGCCGCCCTCACACAAACCCTGCAAAACAATCCAACTATACCCGCCAATTACCTCTTGATGGGTGACTTTAATGATGATCCAGAAGATCGCTCGATCACTGAAGGACTTCAAGCGGGTGATGAGTATCATTCCATTGTAAATTTGGCCCTCATGGCCCGAAAATCGGACAGTACCATGGGCACACTTGCTTGGCATACCGGATGGAATATGTTTGACCAAATCATGCTCAGCCGTCCACTGTACTACGCCAATCTCCATCGCCACGAATCCAATGGAAATGCAACGCAAAGTGCATCTGCGGAACCCAATATCAATGTTTATAAGCGCCCGTGGATGATCCAACACGATGGCAATAAATACGATGGATGGCCGCTGCGTACTTTCGCCGGAAAGAAATACATGAACGGTTTTTCAGATCATTTGCCCGTTTATACAGACATTGTGCTTGTTCATCGCCACTAAAATTTGGGTTGCGCCGTTTTGGTGGAGCGCCGGATCAAATAGAAAGGGGCTGAGAAATTCTCAGCCCCTTTCTATTTATGCGATAAATCGCAAAAGGTTATTTCATGCAAGATTTCACAAACTTCACGAACAATGGGTGTGGCGTGGAAACGGTACTCTTTAATTCTGGATGGAATTGCACCCCTATAAAGAAAGGATGCTTGGGGATTTCAACAATCTCGGCCAAGCCCGTTTTTGGGTTAGTGCCTGTGATGCGCATGCCCGCGTCCTCAATTTGCTTTTTGTATTGGTCGTTGAACTCATAGCGGTGGCGGTGTCTTTCGCTGATCAGCGACTTGCCATAGGCCTTGTACGCCTTGGAATCTTTGCCCAATTTGCAATCGTAAGCGCCCAAACGCATGGTGCCGCCCTTTTGGGTGAGGTCTTTTTGACCATCCATTAAGTCGATCACTGGGTAAGGTGTTTCGGCGACCATCTCGGTGCTAAAAGCGCCTTTCATGCCACAAACGTTTCTGGCAAATTCAATCACCGAGCATTGCATACCCAAGCAAATGCCAAAGAAGGGGATGTTGTTTTCTCTCACATAACGAATGGCTTCTAACTTTCCTTCGATGCCGCGATGTCCGAACCCCGGTGCTACCAAAACACCATCAAATCCTGCCAATTTCTTCGCCGCATTTTCGATGGTGAGCATTTCGGAGTGCACGTAAGTGACTTTTACCTTGCACTCATTGCTCGCCCCCGCGTGTATGAAAGCCTCGTTGATTGATTTATAGGCGTCTGGCAGTTCTACGTATTTACCCACCAGGGCGATGTTTACTTCTGATTTTGGGTGCTCCAATTTGAACAAGAAATCGCGCCATTGGTCCAAATCGGGTTCGTTCTTGGTACTTAACTTCAATTTGGTCAAAACCACTTTGTCGAGCTTTTCTTTCAACATCGCCAAAGGCGCTTCATAAATGGTTTTTAAGTCCATCGCCTCGATAACCGCATTGGGCTGTACGTTGCAGAACAGTGCCAATTTTCTGCGGATTTCCGCGGTGATTGGACGTTCAGTTCTACACACCAATACATCGGGCTGAACCCCCAACTCCAACAGTTGCTTAACACTGTGTTGGGTGGGTTTGGTTTTTAATTCACCGGCTGCACTGAGGTAGGGGATCAAGGTCAAATGAACCACCAAGGCATTTTCATGTCCCTCTTCCCATAGCAATTGGCGCATGCTTTCCACATAGGGGAGGGATTCGATATCGCCTACGG